>DATBAK010000037.1 GCA_036271555.1 Acidimicrobiia bacterium | reverse complement strand
CGTTCGAGCTCGTGCGGATGAACAGCTCGGCGTCGGTACGTGCGTTCGTCGGCCTGTCGTCCACCGCGGTCGATGAACGTCAACGCGCCGTTCGCGTCGCCGCGGATCTGCCAGCCGCGATGATGCACCGCTCGGTGGTGGAAGTGGCAGAGCGATACGAGGTTGGCGATCGAGTTCGGCCCGGATCGAGCCCGCGACACGATGTGGTGCAGCTGTACCGAAGCGCGGGCACCGCAGCCGGGCCACCGGCAGCCGCCGAGATCGCGGTTGCGCACCGCTCGCCGGACACGGCGCGGGATCGCTTCGGTCGTCGGGGTGCGCTCGATGCCGCCGTCGTCTCGGATGCGCTCGACCGCGAACTTCGCGTCGCAGCGCAACCGCTCGAACGCCGCACGACTGATCGGCCATCCGTGCGCGATCGCAGGTGCGTCCGGGCGCGAGGAGTCCTTCCGAACGACGATCGTCGCGGCCGGTGGTTCCGCGTGGGTGTCTCCATCGGCGCCGCCGCCTGGTGCCGCACGCAAGCGACCGAGCTCGACCATCGCGTCGAAGCGCCGTGCCTCGATGCCTTCACCGTCGTTCGCCTCGCAACGCTTCACGACCGCGTCGACCGCGCTCATCAGCTCGGCCAGCAGGTCGACCGGGCCGCGCATCGTGAGCGTGCCGTTGCCGTCTTCGTCGAGGACGACTGACAAGCGACGTTCGTCGTGATTGCGCTGCTCGCGCTCCGGATCGTTGATGCGGCGGACGCGCTGACAACCGGCCGCGATCGTGTCCAGCTGCGACGCCGTCGCCGCGAGCGCAAGCTCGACGAGATCTGATTCGACCTCGGGCGCACTCACAATGCGGGTCAACGCACGCACCTTCGAATAGGAGAGCCGGCCGGCGGCGAACTCCTTGCGCACACGCGGCAGACGCTCGAGCTCGCGAGCGACCCGTACGTGATCGCGCGCGGTCCGCAGGCTGACCGCGCATTTCCAGGTCAGCCAGTGCGCCATGGACCGGCACTCCCACGACGCCCACGCTTCCCGCCGGTCGAGCTCGGCGATCATGAGCAGCCACTGGCACGTCGTCGCCGCGAGCAGCGCCGCCGTGGATTGCACCTCGGCTTCGAGCCGTTCCGTGGCGCGCGACGCGATCGAACTCGCGACTTCCCGTTGGTCGAGCACAGTGCCTCCTTGCCCGCTCACCGACAACGACGAGTATGCGGGAGGGGTGTGACACCGAAAGCGGTTCCGCGGAACCGCTTTCACGGACGCGCTACAACGCGTCCGGGCCCGCTTCGCCGGTGCGAACGCGGAAGGCGTCGTCGAGCGGCACGATCCACACCTTGCCGTCGCCGATCTGGCCCGTTCGTGCGGCGCCGATGAGCTGCTGCGCGATGTCCTGCGCCTCGTCGTCGTCGCAGAGCACCTCGAGCTTGACCTTCGGCACGAAGTCGACGCGGTACTCCGCGCCCCGGTACACCTCGGTGTGTCCGCGCTGGCGGCCGTAGCCGCGCACTTCGCTCACGGTCAGCCCGTGCACGCCGGAGCTCTGCAACGAAGCCTTCACCTCGTCGAGCTTGAACGGCTTGATGATCGCGACGACCAGCTTCACGGCAGACCTCTCCTCAGCGTTCGATCAAGGCGTAGGCGGCCTCGCTGTGCTGGCCGATGTCGAGTCCCCCGTGCTCCTGCTCCTCGTCGACGCGCAGCCCGTGCGGCAGGACGCGATCGAGCACCCACGCGATCGCGAAGGTCACGACGAACGAGTAGACGAGCGTCACGACGACCGCGAGCAGCTGCTCACCGAGCAGCCCCGCACCGCCGCGGTGCACGAACAGCCCGTTGCGACCGGCCGGATTCACCGACTTGTCGGCGAACAACCCGAGCAACAGCGAACCGAGGATCCCGCCGACGAGGTGCACACCGACGACGTCGAGCGCGTCGTCGTAGTGCAGCTTGTTCTTGAGATTGATCGCGAAGTAGCAGACGAAACCGGCGATTGCGCCGATCGCGATCGGGCTCATGCCCCCGACGAAGCCGGCGCACGGCGTGATCGCGACGAGTCCCGCAACCGCGCCGGACGCAGCGCCGAGGGTGGTCGGTTGGTGGCCGCGCAGGCGCTCGGCGAGAAGCCATGCGCACAGCGCCGCGGCCGCGGCCATCTGCGTGTTGACGAGCGCGTGCACCGCGAGCGCGTCGGCGCGCAGCGCGGATCCCGCGTTGAACCCGAACCACCCGAACCAGAGGATGCCGGTGCCGAGCAGCGTGAGCGGCAGCGAGTGCGGCGGCATCGGTGTACCCGGCCAGCCCCGACGCCTGCCGATCACGAGCACCACCGCGAGCGCGGCGACACCCGCGTTGATGTGTACGACGGTGCCACCCGCGAAGTCGAGCGCGCCGCGGCGGAAGAGCCAGCCCTCGGGCGAGAAGATCCAGTGTGCGATCGGCGCGTACACGAGCAGCAGCCACAACCCGCTGAACCAGACCCACGCGTGGAAGCGCAGCCGATCCGCGATCGCGCCCGTGATCAGCGCGGGCGTGATCACGGCGAACATCAATTGATAGAGCATGAACAGCGCGGGCGGAACCGTGAGCGCCAGCCCGGGCGGCGTCGTCGAGAAGTGGCCGAGCCACGCCAGGTCGAAGTTCCCGATCCACTTGCTCGTGCCGCCGAACACGAGCGAGTACACGACCACACCCCAGAGCACGCTCACGATGCCGAGGCAGAAGAAGTTCTGCATCAGCATCGTGAGCACGTTCTTCGCGCGCACCATGCCGCCGTAGAAGAGCGCGAGCCCCGGCGTCATGAACATCACGAGCGCGGTTGCAACGATCAACCACGCGGTGTCCCCTGCGTTCACCCTCACGCCGACCCCTCCGCTGCGTTCAGCGCATCGTCACGCCTCGGACGGCCGGGGATTCTGACAGGTTCCTGACGGGGATGTGCGGACGGCGACGGCGCCGTTCAGCCTCGCATCAGTAGCCGCAGCGCCCCGGACCCTTGACCCGGAGCTCGAGGGACATGTGCTCGCTGATCGTGCCGTCGGTGATCACGAGCCGACCTTCGTAGGTCCCGGTCGGCGTGTCGGCACGCAGCAGCGCGCGTGCGTCGCCCACCGGCGCGCGGCCGTTGCTCGAACCCGCTGCGATCACGGGGTTCCGCGCGTCGTCCGCGTTGTTTGGCAGACCCACGACGCGCAACCGTAGGGCGTGGCTCCACGTGCCCGCGATGTACACGGGGAACAACGCGGGATTGACGTTGTCGTCGACGCACGCGCGCTCGTGGTGATCGATCACGTGCCACGACGCGCGTCGCGTGGTGTGTGCCGACGCGGCCGCCGCGGGCCAGAACGACGCGAGGAGTGCGGCGAGGACGAGACCGGTACGGATCGGTGCGCGAGTCATGGAACTCCCTCCGTAGGGCAGGTGTTTCATCGTCCTACGGAGGCCCGGCGGGCACGGTTCAGCGGTTAACGCGACGCGACGTCGGTGAGACGCGGCGCGAGTGCGTGCACGAGCTCCGCGATCTCGCGCGCGGTCTCGTGGAAGACGTCGACGTCGCCGCCTGCGGGATCGCGCACGTCCTCCCACGGCTCGAGCACGACCGATTCGAGATCGAGCGCGGCGACGCGCGCGGTGAACGGCTCGGGTCCGTCACCGAGGTCGCGCGCAAGTCGCTTGAGCGTCCCGGTGCGCGCCGCCGCGTGCGGATGCACGCGCCGCATCCACATGACGTGCTCGCACGCGAGCGCGATCACGAGGTCGGCGCGGTCGAGCTCCTCGACGGTCGCCTGACGCGAACGGTGCGCGGGCACCTCGAGGCCGAGCCCGACGATCGCATCGCGCGTCCGCCAGCTCATCGGCATGCCTTCGATGACGTGCGTTCCCGACGTCACCACCGTGAGACCGGGCACGTGCTCGGCGAGCAGCACCCCGGCCATCACCGACCGCGCCGCGTTCCCCGTACACAGCGAGACGACTTCCACGGCTCGGAAGCTACCTGCCCGGCAGAAAATCACTTCGACCCTCAACCGATCGGCGCGCTCGTGCGCCTATGACTGCGTGGGACGACTTCTGAAGCGACTTCTCATCCTCGGCCTGACGCCGGCCGCGTTGCTGCTCGCCGCGCCATCACCCGCGCCGGCGGTCTCCGGACCGCGAGCCGCGACCGCGAGCCAGGTCGTCACGGGCACCGGCACCGGCACGTTCCACCCCGATCCCAATGGCGAGTATCCCTACTTCGACGGGCACTACGCCTCGACCAGCCAGCTCGGCAGCGGCCGGTTCTGGCTCGGCGACGGGTTCTTCAGAAGCGCAGCGTTCACGCGCTCCGACGGCGCCGACCTCTCCGGGAGATTGACCTCACTCCCGGGGAACGCATGCGGACCCGTCGGCGACGCCAGCTGCTATCGGGTCGACGTCACCGGCGACTCCGATCTGACGAGTGCGCACATGGTGATTCGCGTCCAGTTCTCGGAAGTCGACGAGTCGGTCACGCTCACGATCAGCGGCGTGCTCACCGTCACCCACCGCATCGGCTACGCGATGCTCGGATCCAATGGCGCGGTGTACGCGTTCGGTGGGATCGATCATCGCGGCGACGCGCCGACCGCGAACGCGGTCGACATCGAGCGCACGCCGTCGACCAACGGCTACTGGATCGTGAACGCCGCGGGACAGGTGTACACGTACGGCGACGCGCCGTATCTCGGGAACGCGGCTCCGGGCTCGCTCGCGGCCGGGGAGCTCGTCACGAGCCTCTCGGCGACACCAACGGGCCGGGGGTACTGGCTCTTCACATCGAAGGGACGCGTGCTGCCATTCGGCGACGCGCACCTCTACGGCGACCTCCGGTCGATCTCGTTGAACGGTCACATCGTCGGCTCGGTCGCGACGCCGACCGGCGGCGGCTACTACATGGTCGGATCCGACGGCGGCGTGTTCGCGTTCGGCGACGCGCGCTTCCGCGGCTCGATGGGCGGCGTCCGGCTCAACCAGCCCGTCGTCGGTCTCGTGCCGACGCCCGACAACGCGGGCTACTGGTTGGTGGCGTCCGACGGCGGCGTGTTCTCGTTCGGCGACGCGCACTTCCTCGGTTCCATGGGCGGCACGCACCTGATCCGCCCGGTCGTCGCCATGGTCCCTTACGGCACCGGCTACCTCATGATCGCAAGCGACGGCGGCACCTTCGACTTCTCCAACCTCCCCTTCTTCGGAAGCCGCGGCGGCACCACCATCCCCGCACCCGTCGTCAACGGCGCCGCCGCCGGCTGACGGCCCACGCCGACCTGTCGAGTTGGTGACGCGCGCGGCCCGCGCGCGGCGAACAACCGCGCGCGGGATCGGTGCGCCGGGACCACGGAGCATCTATGTTCCTGCCGTTCGCCAGCCAACCGGTCGCTCGGCCGTCAGCGGAGGTCATCACCCCCATGCGTCGATTCGTATTCGTCGGCGTCGCGCTCGCGCTCGTCGCCGGCCTCACCGCGTGCGGCAGCAGCGGCAGCAAGTCCGGAACCAAGGACACCGGCGCCACCACCACGAGCGCGCCGTCCGGTAGCTCCGAGTGCGGCTCGGTGCCCGCAGGTGCCGCGGGCTTCACGCCCGTCGTCGCCGACACGCTCACCGTCGTGACGAGCCTGCCCGGGCCCGGCTTCTGGGAGGGCAGCGACACCGACCCGACCAAAGTGACGTCGGGCTACGAGTACGACCTCGCGAAGTGCATGCAGCAGGACTTCGGGCTCCAGAAGCTCGTCGTGCGGAACGTGAGCTTCGACGCGATCGTCGCGGGCACGGTCACGAACTACGACCTCGCGCTCTCGCAGATCTCGATCACGCCCGAGCGCGCCAAGGTCGTGTCGTTCTCGGAGCCCTACTTCGAATCGCAGCAGGGCATCCTGATGAAGGCGGGCAAGTCGGTCTCGACGCTCGCCGACGCGAAGAAGCTCAACTGGGGCGTGCAGACCGCGACCACCGCGGTCGACCTGCTCAAGAAGATCGGCGTGAACAGTCCGCACACGTACGAGTCGCTCGCCGACGCGTACACCGCGCTCCAGGCCGACCAGGTCGACGCCATCCTCATCGACACCGCGATCAACCTCGGTGAGGCGGCCCGCTCGAACGGCACGTTCCACGTCGTCGCACAGTTCAACCAGCCCGGCGGTCCCGACCAGTACGGCGCGATCCTCCCGAAGGGCTCGGCGAACCTCGACCAGGTGAACGCGGTGTTCGACGCGATGAAGAGCGGCGGTCAGCTGAAGTCCCTCTCCGACAAAGACCTCACCGCCGACCCCGGCACGATCCCGGTGATCACGATCCCGAACGAGTAGTCCGGAGATGAGCGTCTCCGGCACGGTCTCACCGCCCGGCGGGTCTCGCCGGGCGGTGTCGCGCTTCCGACCGCGCGTCGCGCGCGCGATCGTCGGCGAGGTCGCCGCGCTCGCGCTGACCGCGGTGACGTGGTTGGAGCTCGTCCGCTACCACCAGACGCTCGCGATCGGCGCGCCGGGTCCGGAGATCGCGTTCGCGATCGAGCTGGTGCTCGCGATCGCGACGCTCGCGGTCCCTGCGTTCGGCGCGCGTGCGATCGCGCGCACGGTCGCGGCGCGCAAGCTCGCGCGCGAGAACCGGCTGCTCGACGCGCGCACGCTCGCCGAGGACGCGACGAGCGATCTCCTCTACGTCGTCGGCCTCGGATTGATGGCCGCGATCATCGCGTTCGGCGCGTTCTTCCTCAGCGCGAACCACGCGCTCGTGCGCGGTGTGCTCTTCCAGTGGTCACTCATCTGGCGCAGCCACACCGCGCTGATCCGCGGCTTCTGGTGGAACGTGCGGTTGTTCGTCGTCGCCGAGGCGCTCGTGCTCGTGTGGTCGCTCGTCGTCGCGGTCGTGCGCCAGCTGCCCGGCCGTCAGTTCCTCCCGCTCCGCCTGCTCGCGATCGCGTACGCCGACGTGTTCCGCGGCGTGCCGACGATCATCGTCATCTTCCTCGTCGGCTTCGGCTTCCCGCTCGCGCACATCGAGCCCTTCTACAGCCACATGGCGCCGGACACGCAGCTCTTCTGGCTCGGTGTGCTCGCACTCGTGCTCGTGTACGGCGCGTACGTGGCCGAGGTGTACCGCGCCGGGCTCGAGAGCGTGCACTGGAGCCAGACCGCGGCGGCGCGCTCGCTCGGACTGAGCCAGTGGCAGACGCTGCGATTCGTCGTGATCCCGCAAGCGGTACGCCGAATCCTGCCGCCGTTGCTCAACGACTTCGTCGCGCTGCAGAAGGACACCGCGCTCGTCGGCTTCCTCGGACTCGCCGAGATCCTGAACGTCGCGGGGATCCTCAAGAACAACCACTTCAACCTGTCGCCCGTGACCGGCGCCGCGATCTTCTTCCTCGTGGTGACGATCCCGTTCACGCGCCTCGTCGACTTCCTCATCGATCGCGACAAGGCGCGCACGCAGGCCAAGTGACCGCCTTCATCGAGCTCGACGACGTCCACAAGCGCTTCGGCGACAACGAGGTGCTGAAGGGCGTCACGATGAACGTCGACGAGCACCAGGTCGTCTGCCTCATCGGTCCGTCGGGCTGCGGGAAGTCGACGCTGCTGCGGTGTGTGAACGCGCTGGAGACGATCGAACAGGGCGAGATCCGCATCGAAGGCGAGCGCGTGTCGGGCCGCGGGGTCGACCTCAACGCGTTGCGTCAGGACATCGGCATCGTCTTCCAGAGCTACAACCTCTTCCCGCACATGAGCGTCGTGCAGAACGTCACGCTCGCGCCCCGCAAGGTGCTGAAGCTGTCGCAGAAGGACGCGGCCGAGCGCGCGCACGCGCTGCTCAACCGCATCGGGCTCTGGGACAAGCGCGACGACTATCCGGACCGGCTGTCGGGCGGCCAGCAGCAGCGCGTCGCGATCGTCCGCGCGCTCGCGATGCAGCCGCGGGTCATGCTCCTCGACGAGGTGACGAGCGCGCTCGACCCGGAGCTCGTGTCGGAAGTGCTCACGCTCGTCGGCCAGCTCGCGAGCGAGGGCATGACGATGCTCATCGCGACACACGAGATGGGCTTCGCGCGCGACGTCGCGAGCAAGGTCGTGTTCCTCTACGAAGGCCGGATCGAGGAAGAAGGCCCGCCCGCGCAGGTCTTCAGCGCGCCGACGCGCGAGCGCACCCGCACGTTCCTGCGCAGCATCATCGAAGCGAAGCGCATGTGAGGTCACGGCTAGCGTCCGGACTGTGACCGCGACGCTGATCCTGCTCCGCCACGGCCAGAGTGAGTGGAACGTCTCCGGGCTGTTCACCGGATGGGTCGACGTCGACCTCACCGACCGCGGGCGGGAAGAGGCCGCGCGGGGCGGCACGCAACTGCGCGACGCGGGCCTGCGGCCCGACGTGCTGCACACATCGGTCCAGCTGCGCGCAATCCGCACCGCGGAGCTCGCGCTCGACACCCTCGGGCGCAAGTGGATCCCCGTCCGTCGTTCGTGGCGACTGAACGAGCGGCACTACGGCGCGCTCCAGGGAAAGAGCAAGAAGCAGACGCTCGAGGAGTTCGGCCCCGAGCAGTTCAAGATCTGGCGCCGCAGCTACGACGTGCCGCCGCCGCCGCTCGCGATCGACGACCCGATGTCGGGCATCGACGAGCGCTACGCCGACGTGCCTCGCGAGCAGCTGCCGCAGACCGAATGCCTCCGCGATGTCGTCGCGCGGCTGCTTCCCTACTGGAACGAGTCGATCGCGCCCGACCTGCGCGCGGGGCGCGTCGTGCTCGTCGCCGCGCACGGAAACAGCTTGCGCTCGCTCGTGAAGCATCTCGACGGGATGAGCGACGAGGGCGTGGTCGAGCTCGACATCCCGACCGGCATGCCCCTCGTGTACGAGCTCGACGACGACCTGCGACCGATCCACGACGCCGACGCGCTCGGGCTCAAGGGTCGCTACCTCGACCCGGCCGCCGCGGCCGAAGCCGCCGCCGCGGTCAAGAACCAAGGGCGTTGAGCCGGTAGAGCGGAACGGGATCGGGCACGCCCTTCACGAACACGGGCCCGAGCTCGTCGGCCTTCGCGTTCAGCGCGGCGGCGTCGCCGGCGGCCGCGAGCAACGCCTCGGACACGAGCACCTCGCCCGCGGCCGCGAGGTCGACGATGCGCGCCGCGAGGTTCACGACATTGCCGACGAAGTCGTCGCCGCGGCGGCGCGGCGACCCCCAGTGCGCGCCGACGCGGATCTCGATCGCGTCGACATCGTTCGACGCGTCGCGACCGCCGACACGGTCCTGCAGCGCGAGGCACGTCTCGAGCGCGGCGCACGCGTCCGGGATCCACAGCATCAACCCGTCGCCGAGCTCCTTCACGACGCGCGCGCACTCCGGCAACAGCGCGCGTACGTCGGCGCTCTGCTGCTCGAGCAGCGCGACTGCGGCATCGTCGCCGCGCTCCGCGTTGTAGCGCGTGAACTCGACGATGTCGGTGAAGACGACCGCGCCGGGCCCGTCGCTCGCGGTCATCGCACTTTGATCGATCCGCTGACCGTACGCACGACGATCTGACAGTCGTCGCCGCTCGGGACGTCGACGCGCACCGAACCGGTCATCGAGTGCAGGTCGAGCGCGGGCGCGACGCCCACGGGGAGGTCGACCTCGATCGAGCTCGACACCCCACGGACCTCGAGGTCGGCCGCGCGGTCGAGCCCGACCTCGATGTGTCCCGACGTCGTGCGGATGCAACCTCCCGCCGCCGATCTCACGATGATCGTGCCCGACTTCCCGCCGACGTCGACGCGACCGGCGCGCTCGATCTCGATGCGGCCGCTCGTGGAGACGACGTGGCAGTCGCCGGTGCACGACTCGACGGTCACCGATCCCGACTTCAGCCGCACGTCGAGCGCCGCGACCGAGTCGATCTCGACGCTCCCCGACGCGCTCGTGACCCGCACGTCGCCGAACCGGCCTTCCAGCCGCACCTTCCCGGACGCGGTACCGAGAATCACGTCGGCGCCGTCGGGGCAGGTGACCTCGAGGTTCCGAGATGACGCCTCGACGCGTACCGAGCCCTCGGCTTCGTGGAGCACCCGCGCGCCGGGGGCCTCGACCCGCGCTCCGGGGGCGCTGCGCAGGTGGATCGACCCGCTGCGCGCCGCAATCGTCAGCCGGAGCGGCGCCGGCGACGCGGGTTCCTGCATGCGAGCGGAGTGTACGGGTGCCTTCGGCCCGCACCGCGGTGACACCCGTCACTGGCACGCGGCGGCGAACGGAGCGACGAAGGAGCGCAGCGGGCCCGCCCGGAAGCATTGCACAGGGTGTGAAACAAACCGTAGGGTCCGCCGGTGGCAACGCCGCAACCGGCTGCGCAACCGACGCTCGACGGCCGCTCGGCGCGCGCGCGGCGGACGCGGGACGCGGTGGTCCGGGCCCTGCTCGGTCTCATCGCCGAAGGCGACCTCCGGCCGACGGCGGGGCGCATCGCCGAGCGCGCGGGCATCTCGCTGCGCTCGGTCTATGTCCACTTCGAGGACCTCGACGATCTCTTCCTCGCCGCCGCACGCGAGCAGCGCACCCGCGTCGGCGCGCTCGTGCGGCCGCTGTCGACCGACGGTCCGTTCGAGGACCGGCTCGTCGCGTTCTCGAACCAACGCACGGCCGTGCTGGACGCGATCGCACCGGTCGCGAAGGCGACTGCGCTGCAGGAGCCGTGGTCGCCGGCGCTCGCGAACGCGACCCGCTACGCGCGCCGTCAGGGCCGCGTCGAGCTCGAACGGGTCTTCGCGATCGAGCTCGACGCGCTCGGGCCCGAGACGCGTGCCCGCACCCTCGACGCCTGCGACGCGCTCACGAGCTCCGAGTCGTGGGAGTTCCTCCGCGTGCGCCGCAACCTCGGGCTCGCCGCCGCCACCGCGACCGTCACCGACACGTTGCGGGCGCTGCTGCGGGCAGGTGACGCCACTGCCACGGAGGCGCGTGCGACCATGGCGCCCGCGCGCGCCGGAAGGGGACGCCGGCGTGGGCGGTGAGGAGCAAGGGTGAACGTGCTTCGGGGGGAGCCGCAGCTGCACGACACCGGCGACACAGCAACGCGCCAACGCGAACACGGTTTTCTCGCGCTCGACCTCTCCCGTGACGGCGGGGTGCGACGCGCGCTCGTGGCCGCCGCGCCGTTCCTCGTTCTCGTCGTCGGCTCGCGGCTGCTCTGGCGGCACGTGCCGTGGGGCGTCACGCTCAACGGCGCGGAGCTCGGGCTCCTGTCGTCGCTCATCGCAGTCGGCCTCGCCCTCACGTTCCGCGCCAACCGCATCATCAACTTCGCGCAGGCCGACCTCGGCATCGTGCCGTCGCTGCTCGCGTCGCTCCTCATCCTCGCCAAGGGCTGGAGCTATTGGTTCGCGATGCCGGTCGGCCTGCTCTCGGCCGCGGTGCTCGGCGCGCTCGTCGAGCTGATCTTCGTCCGCCGCTTCTTCACCGCGCCGCGCCTGATCCTCACGGTCGCGACGATCGGGATCACGCAGGTGCTCGTCGGCTTCTCGTTCTTCATGCCCGGTTGGTTCGGCAACCTGTCGTCGCCGCAATACAGCCCGCCCGTTCACGTCGACTTCACGTTCGGGCAGGTCGCGTTCAACGGCAACGACGTCGCGGTCTTCGTCGTCGCGCCGCTCGTGCTGCTCGCGCTCGCGTGGTTCATGCGCTTCAGCGCGATCGGCATCGGCCTGCGCGGCAGCGCGGAGAGCGCGAGCCGCGCGCTGCTGCTCGGAGTCCCGGTGAAGCGCCTGCACACGATCGTGTGGATGATCTCGGCGGTCCTCGCGTTCGTCGGGCTGTTCCTGCGCGCCGGCGTCGTCGGCGTGAGCATCGGCCAGGTGCTCGGACCGGAGATCCTGCTGCCCGCGCTGGGCGCGGCGGTGATCGGGCGCATGGAGAAGATGCCGACGATCGTCGGCGCCGCGATCGGGCTCGGCGTCGTCGACCAGAGCGTGAAGTTCGCGTGGAACCAGGACGGCTACCGCGACGCGGTCATCGCCCTCATCATCGTGGTCGCCGTGCTCTTCGCACGGGACCGGAGTCGCAACCGCGTCGGCGCCGACGACGTCTCGACCTGGCAGGCGACGCGCGAGACGCGGCCGATCCCGAACGAATTGCGCGGCGTACGCGAGGTCGTCGCCGCGCAGTGGGTGCTCGGTTTGCTGGCGCTGTTCGGGCTCGCGGCGGTCCCGCTGTTCATGGGTGAGAGCCGCGTGCTGCTCGCGGGCACGATCGGCATCTTCGCGATGATCGGCATCTCGCTCGTCGTGCTCACGGGTTGGGCCGGCCAGGTGAGCCTGGGACAGGTCGCGGTCGTCGGCATCGCGGCCGCGGTCGCGGGTTCGCTCACGACCCGATACCACTGGGACATGTCGCTCGTGATGCTCGCGGGTGGCTGCGTCGGTGCGGTCGTGATGACGGTCGTCGGATTGCCGACGCTGCGCGCCCGCGGGCTCTCGTTTGCGGTCACGACCCTCGCGCTCGCGCTCGTCACGTCGAGCTATCTCCTGAACCCGCAGTTCTTCTCGTCGTGGTTGCCGAAGGGCCGGATCGAGCGCACGCGCGTGTTCGGCGCGATCGCGGTCGGGAGCGAGACGCGCTTCTACGTCCTGATCCTCGTGATGCTCGGGCTGACGCTCGTCGCGGTACGCGGTTTGCGCACGAGCCGTACGGGACGCGTGCTCATCGGCACGCGCGAGAACGAGCGGGCCGCGGAGTCGTACGGCATCGACGCGCGCCGCGCCGTGGTCATCGCGTTCGCGGTGTCGGGGTTCATCTCGGGTGTCGCCGGCGCGCTGTTCGTGCACCAGCAGCGCGCGCTCGACCTCGCCAACTTCCAACCTGCCGCCGCGCTCACCGTCTTCTCGATGGTCGTCGTCGGCGGTCTCGGCTCGATGTCGGGCGCGATCGCTGGCGCGATCTACGTGCAGGGCATCAACTGGTTCCTGCCGTCGGAGTGGTCGTTCCTCGCGACCGGAGCGGGCATGCTGCTCGTGCTCATGCTGCTCCCGGGCGGGCTCGGTGGCGCGTTCGGCGACCTGCGCGACGAGGGTCTGCGCTGGTTCGCGCGGCGGCGCGGCATCCGCGTGCCGAGCCTCGTTGCCGACACGATGGTCGCGACGGCCGCGCCCGAGATCCCCACGGTCTCCGCGCAACCATCGGCGTCGGAATCGAAGCCGGAATCGGAGCCGGAGCTCACGGAGCCGGCGCGGTGAAGATCCTCGGCCTCGACATCGGCACGGTGCGGCTGCACAAGCCGCGCACGCCCAAGCGCTACTTCGCGGAGCTGACCGGCGCCGAACGTGTCTACCCACTGATCGTGCTCTTCGGCCTGAACGCGGCGGCCGAGCTCGATCGCTCCGCGCTCGCGGTGCTCGTGCCCGACATCCGCGACGCGTTCCACCTGTCGGACCAAGGCGTCCTCACGCTCATCGCGCTCACGCTCCTCGGCGGACTGCTGCTCGAAGTGCCGCTCGCCTACTTCTCCGACCGGCTGCACCGCGTGTCGATCGCGATCGCCGGCGCGTTCGTGTGGGCGGTGTTCGGCCTCGCGACCGGAGCTGCGACGACGATCTGGTTGCTGTGGATCATGCGCAGCGGCTCGGGCGTCGGGAAGGCCGTCGTCACGCCGACACACAACTCGCTGCTCGCCGACTACTACCCGATCGAGAAGCGCACCGACGTCTTCGGCTTCCATCGCATCGGTACCGCCGTCGGCTCCGCGATCGGCGCGTTCGGCGGCGGCCTGCTCGGCTACTACTTCGGCTGGCGCACACCGTTCGTCGTGTTCGCGTTCCCGACACTGGTGTTCGCGGTGCTCGCGTTCAAGCTGCACGAGCCGCTGCGCGGTCACTGGGAGCGCGAAGCCGCCGGCGCGAGCGCGGAGACGATCGCGACCGACGAAGTTCCACCGTCGTTCGCGGAGTCGGTGCGCATCCTCTGGCAAGTGCGCACGCTGCGACGGATCTGGTACTCGCTGCCGTTCCTCGCGGCGTCGATCGTCGGGCTCGTGACCCTCACGTCGCTCTACTACCAGGAGATCTACCACCTCGACGAGCGCGCTCGGGGCTTCATCAACGCGGGCACCGAGCCCGCGGCCGCGATCGGGCTCATGCTCGGCATCCCGCTCGCGAGTCGCATGATGCTCACCGATCCCGGGCTCGGCCTGCGCCTGCTCGCGGTCGTCGGCGTGATCGTCGCCGCCGCGTTCACCGTGTTCGCGCTCACGCCCGTGCTCTGGGTCGCGATCGTGTTGAACGTCTTCATCGGCGGTGTCGTGTCGCTGCTCGCACCGGGCATCTACGCGTCGCTGAGCCTCTGCATCCCGCCGAAGGTGCGATCACTCGGCTATTCGATGTCGTCGCTGTTCGTCGTGCCCGGCGTGCTCACGCTCGAGGTCGTCGGCTACATCTCGAATCACTGGGGCATCCGCCAAGGCCTGCTCTTCGTCGGCCCGATCTTCCTCATCGGCGCGTGGACGATCGCGTCCGCGTCGCTCTACGTGAAGTCCGACATCAACCGCGTGTGGACGTCGACGGCCGCGCAGGCCGAGGTCGCGTACCTGCGCAAGCAGGGGCTCGCCAAACTGCTGCTCGTGCGCAATCTCGACGTCGCGTACGACGGCGTGCAGGTGCTGTTCGGCGTCAACTTCGAGATCGACGAGGGCGAGATCGTCGCGCTGCTCGGCACGAACGGCGCGGGCAAGTCGACGTTGTTGAAATCGATCTCCGGTGTCGTCGAGGCGACCAACGGTGCGATCGTGTTCGACGGACGCGACATGACGTACGCGCCTCCCAACGAGGTCGCGGGGCGCGGAGTCGTGCAGGTGCCGGGCGGCGCGGGCGTGTTCCCGTCGCTCACCGTCAACGAGAACCTGCGGCTCGCGGGCTGGCTGCACCGGCGCGACCACGTGCGCACGCGCGAAGGCGTCGAGCACGTGCTCTCGCTCTTCCCCGTGTTGCGCGAGCGGCTCGAGGAACCGGCCGGGAACCTGTCCGGGGGTCAGCAGCAGATGCTCACGCTCGGCATGGCGTTCGTGACGCGGCCGCGGCTGCTGATGATCGACGAGCTCTCGCTCGGGCTCGCGCCCGCGGTCGTCGAGCAGCTGCTGCCGATCGTGCACGAGATCCGCGCCAACGGGACGACGATCATCCTCGTCGAGCAGTCGGTGAACCTCGCGCTCACGCTCGCCGAAACCGCGTACTTCATGGAGAAGGGCGAGATCCGCTTCCACGGCCCGACCGCGGAGCTGCTCGACCGGCCCGACGTGCTGCGGTCCGTGTTCCTCGAGGGCGCCGCGACGGTGAGCGCGCCGAACGGCGCGGCGAGTGAGCGCGCGGACGCGCCGGTCGCGCCCGCCGTGACGGTGGGACCGACGCGCCTCGCGCTCATCGGCGTCGGGAAGCGCTTCGGCGGGCTGCACGCGCTGACCGACGTGACCGTCGACGTCGGTGGCGGCGAGATCGTGGGCTTCCTCGGCCCGAACGGCGCGGGCAAGACCACGCTGTTCGACGTCGTCTCGGGCTTCCTCCCGGCCGACGCGGGCACGATCGGGTTCGACGACGGCTCCGGCGCGGGCGTGCGCGACGTCACGCGGCTCGGTGCGGCGGCACGCGCGCGACTCGGTCTCGGACGTTCGTTCCAGGACGGCCGCCTCTTTCCCGCGCTCACCGTCGCGGAGACGATCGCGGTCGCGCTCGAGCGCCGCGTCGAAGTCCGCGATCCGATCGCCGCCGCGTTGCACCTCCCGTCGGTCACCGACTCGGAGCTGCACGTGCGCGAGCGCGTCGAGCAGCTGCTCGAGTTGCTCGGCATCACCGACTTCCGCGACAAGCTCACGCGTGAGCTGTCGACCGGCAGCCGGCGCGTCGTCGACCTCGCGTGCGTGCTCGCGCACGAGCCAACGGTGCTGCTGCTCGACGAACCGTCGTCGGGCATCGCGCAGCGCGAGGCCGAGGCGCTCGGCCCGCTGCTGCTGCGCATCCGCAACGAGACCGGCGCGAGCCTCCTCGTGATCGAGCACGACGTGCCCTTGTTGCTGTCGATCGCCGACCGCATCGTCGCGCTCGAGCTCGGCGAGGTCGTCACGACCGGCGCACCTGCCGACGTCGTGCACGACCCGCGCGTCGTCGCGTCGTACCTCGGTACCACCGAAGCCGCGATCAGCCGCAGCGGCAGCGCCAGCGGCAACGGCACGGCGCAACCCGCCGCGTCCTCGACCCCGATCTGATTCGAACCGAGCAGGGAGATCCACATGCAGGCACCGCCACCTCCCGTCCGCCGCTCGAACGCGCTGAAGCGCTACGCGCCGTTCCTCGCGATCGCGGTGGTGATCGTGCTCGTCGCGGTCTTCCTCGGCGGCCGCAAGAGCAACAAGTCGGACGACAACACGAAGTCGTCCAACCGCGGCGGCTCGAAGTCGGAGTTGCCGATCACGTACGCGGCCGCGAAGGACGCGAGCACCACATCGAGCTACACGTGGCAGTCGACGTGCGATCCGAAGACGGGGAAGGTCGCGATCCCGATCCTCCAGGCCGCGCCGTGTGTGCCCGCGTTCCACGGCGCCAACGGCGGCGCGACCGCGCCCGGCGTCTCGTCGACGTCGATCAACATCGTCTTCTACGTGGCGAAGCCCGACCCGCAGACCGACGCGCTCACGCGCTCCGTCGGCGCGTACGACAGTCCCGATCAACAGGTGCAGGGCGTACGCGACTACATCAAGATCTTCGCGGCGACGCACGAGCTCTACGGCCGCAAGATCAACCTCGAGCTGCTCCACGGCACCGGCACCGCGACCGACGCGACCGCGGCGCGCGCCGACGCGATCAAGGCCGCGACCGAGCTGCACGCGTTCGCGGTGCTGAACGGTCCGACGCAGACCAACGCCTTCGCCGACGAGCTCACGAACCGCGGCGTCATGTGCATCGGCAACTGCCTCATCGCGCAGCCGCACTCGTTCTACGAGCAGCACCCCGGACTGTTCGGGGCGGGACCGACCGCCGACCAGCCCGCCGACGACACGCTCGAGCTCATCAAGAAGCAACTCGCCGGCAAGGACGCGGTCTACGCGGGCGACTCGAGCTTCCAGCACACGACGCGCAAGTTCGCGCTGCTCAGCTACGACACGCCCGACGGGCAGTTCAAGCCGATCTGGGACTCGTTCTCCAACAGCATGAAGGCGCAGGGCACGCCGCTCACGACGCACGTGTCGTACTTCCTGAACCTCACGACCGCGCAGGACGACGCGCGCACGATCATCACGAAGCTGAAGAGCTCGGGTGCGACGAGCGTGATCTTCAGCGGTGACCCGCTGCTGCCCAAGTACTTCACGGCCGAGGCCACGAAGCAGCACTACTTCCCCGAGTGGATCATCTCGGGCACCGTGTACGCCGACACCGACGTGTTCGCGCGGGGATACGACCAGACGCAGTGGAAGCACGCGTTCGGCATCGGCATCGTCGGCGCGCAGTTCCCCGAGACGCAGCACGACGACTACCAGCTGCACGAGTGGTACTTCGGGACGCCGCCGCCGGACCTCAACACGACCGGGATCGTCGAGGGCGACGTCGACGTGATGTTCACGGGGCTCCAGCTCGCGGGCCCGCACCTCACCGTCGCGAACTTCAGCGCGGGCCTCGAGGACCAGCCGGTCGCGCCCGAATCCGCCAACGGCCTGCGCGCGATCTTCTCCTACGGGAACCATGGCCTGTGGCCGGGCGGCACCGACTTCGGCGGCCTCGACAACCTCAACCTCATTTGGTACGACCCGACGGCCAAGGGCGTCGCCGACGAGACCGGCACCACCGGCACCGGCGCCTACCGCTACATCGACAGCGGCCGCCGCTTCCTCCCCGGCCACCTGCCGACGGATCCGATCAAGTTCTTCGATTCGGCCGACACGATCACGAACTTCACGACCGTGCCCGCGGAGATGCAGCCACCGACCTATCCGAAGCCGAGCAAGTAACCGGCGGCGTCGCGGGTCGCGTCGCGGCGCCGCGCGTCAGTCCGCGCGCACCCATTCGCCGTCGACGTAGCGGCGGATGACGCGCGCGGGCACGCCCGCGACGACGCTGAACGCAGGCACGGCGCTCGTCACGACCGCACCCGCGGCGACCGCGACGTGCTCGCCGATCGTCACGCCCGGCAGGATCACGCAGCCGTGGCCGAGCCACGAGCCCGAGCCGATCACGACCGGCGCGTCGTTCCACATCTGCGTGCCGATCGGCTGCGCCACGTCCTCGTAACCGTGGTTCTGATCGGTGATGTAGACGAAGTGCCCGGTCCAGATGTCGTCACCGAGCTCGATGCGCTCGTGGCCGACGATGCCGATGCCCTTGCCGAGCGTGCAGCGGTCGCCGATCGTGATGATCGGATCGCCGCGCCGACCCGCGTGCACGGGCATGCCCGCGCTCAGCGAGGCGAGCGGTCCGATCGACGTACCCTCGCCGATCGCGATGCGACCCTCACCGAAGATCACGGTCGGCGGGAAGCTGATCATGCTGCCGGCGCCGAACCGTTGGAACTCTCGCGCCGCGCGTTGCTGCGGACCGATCGCGCCGTACCGCACGGCGCCGTGCCACGCGCGCTGCACCACGGCGGCACGCCACGCGCCGAACCGATCGTGGTTGCTCATTCGTACTTGCCCAGCTGACGGAACCAGCCGAGCGTGTCCTCGACTCCCCACGAGCGCGCCAGCCGTCCCCGTTCCACCTGGTAGAGCGTCGTGCCCGGCTTCGCGTACTGCTGACCCGCGGGCTCGATGTCGAGGAACGGTCGACCCGTGAGCGTGCCCCGCTCGATGTAGCGCATCACGATCGTCGAGCGCTCGACGACGAGGTCCTCGATCGTGATCGCGACGTCGGGGAACGACTTGCGCAGGAAGCGGCAGACGCGGACATAGTGCTCGCGTCCGACGTTCGCCTCACCGTCGGCGCCGTAGAACGCGGTGTAGTCGTCGGCGAGCGTGGTCTCGCACACGGTCCAGTCGCCGCGATTGAAGCCCTCGCCGATGTGCCGGCGCACCAGCGCGCGCATCGCGTCCGCATTCATGCGGCTCCGACCTCCGGCCCTCGAGCCGGACGGCGCCGTCTGCGTGTGCGGATGTCCGCGCCTGCGGTCTGCGCCTCGTTCTTCACGGGCGGCACGCTACTTTTCGGCCATGGATCACGCGCCGACTCCCATCCTCATCGGACTGCTCTACGACTTCCCCCAAGGCGACGGGGGCGCCGGGTTCGAAGCGGCGCTGCGCCTCGGACTCGACGATGTCGCCGCGACCGGTCGGCTCGACCGCGCGGTCGACTTCGTGAGCAGCCACGTGCGCGGCCTGCCGTCGGGCAGCGAGCACGAGATGAAGCAGGGCTTCGCCGAGATCGAGCAATCGGGCGCGCTCGTGATGGTGGGTCCGTCGATCTCCGATAACGCGCTGATCGTCGCTCCGCTCTGCGACGCCGCGGGCCTGCCCGCCATCAACTACACCGGCGGCGAGCGCACGCGCAGCGAGCTCATGTTCCACTACCAGATCGGCTCGCTCGAGGAAGAGCCACCGATGCTCGCGCAGCGACTCGTCGACCGCGGGCTGCGCAGCTGCGCGGTGATCAGCGATCAGTCCCCCGTCGGTCGTCGCTACGCGGAGGCGTTCGAGGCCGCGCGCGGCCGGCTCGGTCTCGACGTCACCGGCTCGGCGACGATCTCACCGCTCACCGAGCAGCTCGTCGACGTCGTCGCCCGTCTCCGCGAGGGCGCGCCGAGCGCGCTCGTGTACTTCGGTCTCGGTGTGTCGTCGCGCGCGGTGGCACTCGCGCTCGCGGAGCTCGAGTGGGACGTGCCGGTGCTCTCGAACTCGGCGCTGATGTTCGGCTACGCGCGCCCCGACTGGCGTGACGGCTACCGCGGTTGGGAGTACATCGACACGATCGCCGACGACAACCCGTTGCGCGACGCGCTCCGCGAGCGCTCGCCGCGCGCCGCGTTGAGCCCCGTCGGCTGCGGCGCGTACGACATGGGCCGGCTCGTCGGCGAGGCGATCGCGCGGTGCGATCACCTCACGCGTGAGGGCATCGCCGAGGGACTGCGGCGCGTGAAGCTGCTCCCGGCGACCAGCGGTCACGCGGGCACGATCATGGGCTTCGGCGTGTACGAGCACGCCGCGCTCAAGGGCCCCTACCTGGTGCTGCGCGAGTGGAAGGACGGCAAGAGCGTCCAGGTCGCGGTTTGATCGGCGGCCGCTCGTCGCTTCACTGTCGCACCCTCCTGGTTCACTGCGCCGACCCAGCCCAGGAGGTTCCGATGACTCATCTCGCCGGCGGCTTCGAGCCCTGTCCGAGCTACCGAGCGCCGATCGAGCACGACGAGCCGGTCTGTGCCGGATGCGGCCATCTGGCCGACGACCACGCCGGGCCGGGCGCCCGGGTGCTCGCCCTTGCCGATCGCCGCGGCCTGCGCCGCGTCGAGCGCCCGGCCCGGCGCGCGTCATGAGCGTGCCCTCCACAATGCGACATCCGTTATCTCTCCACGGCACTCACGGTCGCAACGTCGCGGCGGTGGAAGCCGGGCGACGGCTCCGCGGAACCGTTCAGGCGCTCTTGCGGGCGCGCGCCGGCGCCTTCTTCGCGGGGGCCTTGGTCGCCGGCGCCTTCTTCGTGGCCTTCGACGCCTTCACGGCCTTCACCGCTTTCGCGGGCTTGGCCGCCTTCGCGTCCGCGCCGTCGGCCGAATCGGCCGCGCCGATACCACCGGTGCTCGGGTGGCGGCCGCGCGCGCCGGCGGCCTTCTCGAGGCTCGCCTCGAGCGCAGCCACGAGGTCGAGCACCTTCGCGGGCGCCTCGGTCGGCGTGGTCGCGACGATCTCCTCGCCCGCGGCCTTGCGCTCCACGAGGTCGAGGACCTGCTCGCGGTACTCGTCCTTGAACTTCTCGGCGTCGAACTGATCGACCGCGAGCGACTCGATGAGCTGGCGCGCCATCTGGATCTCTTTGTCGCCGACCTCGACGTCGTCGGGGGCGAGGCCGTCGCGGTCGACGACCTCGTCGGAGTAGCGCATCGTCTCGACGCACAGCAGCCCGTCGAGTGGGCGGATCGCGACCAGGCGCTCCTTGGCTCGGATCACGATGCGACCGATCGCGACCTTCTGCAACTCGCTCATCGCCTCGACGAGGAGGCGGTACGCCTTCTTCCCCTTCTCGTCGGGCACGAGGTAGTACGGCTGCTCGAAGAAGACGGGGTCGATCTCGGCGAGGTCGACGAACTCCTCGATGTCGATCGTGTGGCTGGCCTTGGGCGCGAGCGACGCGAGCTCGTCGGCCTCGATGACGACGTAGTGCCCCTTCGAGATCTCGTAGCCCTTGACGATGCGGTCGGCCGTGACCTCTTCACCGGTCGCATCCGAGACCTTCCGGTAGCGGATGCGCGCGCCGGTGCCTTCCTCGAGCTGGTTGAACGAGACGTCACGGTTGCGGGTCGCGGTCATCAGCCGGACGGGCACCTGCACGAGCCCGAATCCGACCGAGCCGCTCCAGATCGCATTCGGCACGCCGACACCTCCGTTGCTCGCTGAACCGTGTCATTCTACGGGTTCGACCGTTCTCGCAGGTCAGAGTCATCGCGAGCCCGCCAGAACGGGCGGGTCGCGGTGCGGCCCGCCAGAACGGGCGGGTCGGGTGCGGCCCGCCCGACCCGGGGACTGAGGCGTCAGGAGCGACGAGCGAAGCGAGTGCGACCAGAAAGCACAGTCCAGGTGGAGATCGGCGGGCACCGGCTCGCCCTGTCGAATCTCGACAAGGTCCTGTACCCCGAGACCGGCTTCCGGAAGGCCGACGTCCTCGACTACTACCGCCGCATCGCACCGGTCCTGCTCCCTCATCTGCGGGGCCGGGTACCGACCCTCGTGCGGGCACCCGACGGCCCGGGCGGCGAGGTGTTCTTCGAGAAGCGCGCGCCGAGCCATCGTCCGAAATGGGTGAAAACGGCGACGATCGGTAGATACGACCATCACGTCGGATTCGAGGGCTGTCTGGTCGACTCGCTCGCGGCGCTCGTCTGGGTCGCGAACCTCGCCGCGCTCGAGCTCCACTGCTACCAGGCGACCGTCGACGACCTCACGCGACCGACCGCGATGGTCATCGACCTCGACCCCGGAGCGCCCGCGACGATCGTCGACTGCGCGCGCGTGGCGCTCGACCTGCGGGCGTTGCTCGCGCAGCTCGGGCTCGAGGCGGTCGTGAAGACGTCGGGGTCGAAGGGCCTGCACCTGTCGGTGCCGCTCAACACGCCCGGCGTCACCGACGACGCGACGAAGTCGTTCTCGCTCGCGCTCGGACAACTGCTCGAATCGCGCGACGCGAAGCGGGTGACGACGGTGATGGCGAAGGAGCACCGGCGCGGCCGCGTCTTCGTCGACTGGAGTCAGAACGACCGCGCCAAGACCACGGTCGCGCCCTACTCGTTGCGCATCCGGCCGCGGCCGTGGGTGTCGACACCGGTGGCGTGGTCCGAGATCGAAGCGGTGCACGACTCCGGCGACGGCCCGTCGCTCACGTTCGAGGCGGCCGACGCGCTCGCGCGCGTCGAGGCGCTCGGCGACCTCTACGCGCCGAACCTCACGCTCGAGCAGGAACTGCCGAGCCTCGGCGCGCCCGCGTAGGGTCCTGCGCCATGGAGCTGCAGGGAAAGGTCGCGATCGTCACCGGTGCGAGCCGCGGCGTCGGTGCCGCGACCGCGGTCGCGCTCGCGTCCGAAGGTTGCGCGGTCGCGTGCGCGGCGCGCGCGACGGACGCCACGCCGATGCCGACGCCGGGCACGATCGACGAGACCGTCGGTCGCATCCGCGCCGCGGGCGGCACCGCGATCGCCGTGCCGACGAACCTCGCGAAGGACGACGAGGTCGAGCAGATGGTCGCAACCGCGACGGAACAGCTCGGCCCCGTCGACATCCTCGTGAACAACGCCGCGATCACGTTCCCCGGCGACGTCGACCTGCCGATGAAGCGCTTCGACCTCGTCTTCGCCGTCGACCTGCGCGCGCCGTTGATCGCGATCCAGGCCGCGCTCCCGTCGATGCGCGCGCGCAAGTCGGGCTGCATCGTGAACGTGTCGTCGGTCGCGGCGCTCAACTACTTCCCGGGGCTGATGGCGTACGGGATGGCGAAGAGCGCGCTCGAGCATCTGACCGTCGACCTCGCGGTGCAGCTGCGCGCCGACAACATCAACGTGAACACGTTCCGCATCGACGTCCCCGTCGCGTCCGAGGGCTTCGTCGCGAACCTGCCCGGCGACCATCCCGACTGGGAGCCATCGGAAGTCGCCGCCGAGGGCATCCTCTGGATGATCCGCCAGCCGGTCTCCTACACCGGTCACAACGCGGGCATGGCCCGGCTGCGCGCCGACCACGGGATCATGGTGTCGCGAGCGCAACAGCTCCACACGCAGGCCGTTGGGCTCGTCACCGAGACCCATCTGCGCCCGCCGAGCTGAACGCGCGACGATCGGCGGCGATGCAGCCGTTCGAAGCGTTGACGCCGCGCGGCCAGACCACCCGGCTGCGCGGGCTCGCACGCGTCGCACTCGAGCACTACGGGCTCGAGGACGCGCGCATCACCCTCTTGAAGGAGTCGTTCAACACCCTCTTCCGCGTCGACGCCGACGGCCGTACGTTCGCGTTGCGCGTCGGTGCGCACGAGCGCATCCACACCGACGAGACCGAAGCAGTCGAGACCGCGTGGCTCGTCGCGCTGCGCGCCGAGACCGATCTCCGCCCGCCGCTTCCGATCGCGAATCGCGAGGGCGCGTTCGTCACCGATGTCGAAGTCGACGGAGTGCCCGGGACGCGGCGCTGCGTCCTGTTCGAGTGGGTACGCGGGCGACGGCTCTGGGACGCGATCGACACCGCGTCGATGACGAGCGCGGGCGAACTGCTCGCGCGATTGCACGAGCACGGCACGACCTTCGACGGCGGACGGCGCCAGCCCGTGATCACCGGCGACACGGTCACGGTCTTCCGGCTCCCCGACCGCATCCCACGCGTCGACGAGCGGTACGGCACGTTGTTCGCCGAGGCGTTCGACCGCGCGCAGGTGGCCGTCGACGCGCTGTGGGCCGATCCGCCGCACCCACCGCACCTGCTGCACGGCGACTTCCACCCGAACAACATCCTCGTGTGGCGCAGCCGGCTCACGCCGATCGACTTCCAGGACCTGCTCTGGGGTTTCGAGGTGCAGGACATCGCGTTCGCGCTGACGACGCTCGGGCTGCGCCCGTTCGCGGCCGAGCGCATCGCCGCGCTGCGCCGCGGTTACGAGCACATCCGTTCGTGGCCCGCCGACGACGCCGTCGTGCACGAGCTCACCGGCGTGCGTCGGCTGAGCATCTTGAACCTCGGCTTGAATCTCCGACGCCCGGGACTCGACGAGTTCGTCGCGGGTCGCGCCGACTGGCTGCGCGACTGGATGCGCTAGCTACGCGAGGCGCTCGACGATCATCGCCATGCCCTGACCGCCGCCGACACACATGCTCTCGAGGCCGAACGTCTTGTTCGCGTCTTCGAGGCCGTTGAGCAGCGTGGTCATGATGCGCGCGCCGGTCATGCCGAACGGGTGACCGAGCGCGATCGCGCCGCCGTTCACGTTGAGCTTGTCGTAGGGGATGCCGAGCTCCTTCGCCGAGGGCACGACCTGCGCCGCGAACGCCTCGTTGATCTCGACCAGGTCGATCTGGTCGATCGTCATCGACGCGCGTGCGAGCACCTGCTGGCACGCGCCGATCGGACCGAGACCCATGATCTCGGGGTCGAGCGCGCTCACGCCGCTCGCGACGATGCGGGCGATCGGCGTGATGCCGAGCGCCTTGGCCTTCGTGTCGCTCATGACGACGACCGCGGCCGCACCGTCGTTGAGCGGGCAGGAGTTGCCCGCGGTGACCTCACCGTCGGGGCGGAACACCGGCTTGAGCGACGCCAGCTTCTCGAGCGTGGTGTCGGCGCGCGGGCCGTCGTCCTTCGACACGACGCTGCCATCGGCCAACCGCACCGGGATGATCTCGCGCTCGAAGAAGCCGCGCTCCTGCGACTGGACCGCACGCTGCTGCGAGCGCAGCGCGAACTCGTCCATCTCCGCGCGCGTCACGCCGGTGATCTCGCGCACGTTCTCCGCGGTCTGACCCATCGCGATGTAGACGTCGGGGAGGCGACCGTTGGACTCCCACGTCGGCGCGCCGCCCGCCTCGCGCTCCTTGGTACGCGCGTGCGCGGCCTCGAACTTCGGGTTGGGCGGACCGGTGTCGGCGGCACCGAACTGGAACCGGCTCACGGTCTCGACGCCACCGGCGACGAACGCGTCGCCCTCACCGGCACGGATCGCGTGCGCGGCCATGCGAATCGTCTGCAACGACGAGGAGCAGTAGCGGTTCACGGTGACACCCGGCGCGTCGAGCCCGGCGAGAAGCGCCGCGACGCGTGCCACGTTCGTGCCCGCCTCGCCCGCGGGCTGGCCGCAGCCCCAGATGACGTCCTCGATGGAGTCGGCGACTGCAGGCACCTTGTCGAGCACGGCCCTGATGACGAGCGCACTGAGGTCGTCGGGCCGGCACTCGACCAGCGATCCCTTGTTGGCGCGCCCGATGGGCGTCCGGCCGGTGGCGACGATCACGGCTTCGGGCATCGATTGCTCCTGCGTTCGTGGGACCGCGCAGGCTAGCTCCGACCTGAGAATGGGTCCGGAAGGAGCACCGGTGCGACGCGGATCCTGCGATGCCGCTCCCATCCCGCGTCAGGAGCGGCGAGCGGAGCGAGCGCGACCAAGCAGGCTCAGCCGACGAGCGTCAGTTCGGAGACGTCGCGTTCCTCGGCGACGCCGCCGGGGCGGCCGTACCACCACGAGTGCCGGAGACGGCCCGATTCGGGCACCGACAGCTCGACGCGCATCGGGAACGGTGATCCTTCCGCGCCGACCTCGAAGACTCCGGGGTCGGTCTCGCGCAGCACCGCGACCGAGCTCGCGTGCGGGTGACCGATCACCATCACGGCGCCGCCGTCGTGCGTGCGACCGATGATCGTGTGCTCGATGTGACCGCGCACACGGTCGGGATGCGCGGGGTTGAGGATCTCGTAGTCGAGCTGCACACCACTATCGCCCGGCAGCGCGGTGACGACGATGCGCGCCGCACCGCGCTCGTCGAAGCCGACAACGGCGTCGATGCCGACGTACGTACCGGTGTTCGCGAGCAGGTCGTCGACGAGGGGCATGCCGGCACCCTACGTGGCTCAGTCGATCTCGGACAACGGCGCGGTCATGCGGTGACGGAAGCTGACCGCGGTGCGCACGTAGTTCGTGGCTTCGACCCGGTTGCGCACGTCGAGCTTGCGGAAGATCTGGCGCAGGTGCGCCTTGACGGTCTCGGCGCCGAGGTAGAGCGCGGCCGCGATCTCGCGGTTCGAGAGACCCTCCGCCGCGAGCACGAGCACCTGACTCTCGCGCTCGGTCAGCCCCGCGTCCTTCGCGGGCCAGTCGAGGGTCGCGCTCGGTGCGCGCGGTGTCGTCGGCGCGGCGACGACCAGCTCGCCGCGCGCGACGCGGACCAACGCGCGCGCGATGTCGTCGGCCGGAAGCGCCTTGGAGATGAACCCGTCGGCACCGGCACTGCGGCCTTCGGCGATGAGATCGGGTCCGAGATCCAACGAGAACATCGCGACGTGATGCACATTGGGCGTGTCCCGCAACGCGCGGAGCGCGGGAGTGGCGATGCCGACGCGCCCGTACGTGTCGTACAGCGCGACATCGACCGGCTCGAGCAGCGGCTCGCCGATCACGAGCTGCTCGACGACGTTCAGCTGCTCGGGGAATTGTCGAAGGAGCGCGGCGAGTCCCGCGACGACGATCTCGTAGTCGTTGACGACGGCGATACGGACGGGAGTGGCGACCACGACCGGATCCTCTACCCCGACTCGGTGCGTCGATACCCCCGTTCGGGGGTATCGAGGGGTCTCGGGTCGGTGTTTCACTGCAGTCGTGCGCCCCGACTGCACGCCGAACCCGACTCACCACCGCGATCAGGTCGACGGCGACGAGGTCACCTCCCTCGAGCTCGTCTTCACGAGCAAGGGAATCGTGACGCACTGCCGGCTCCTCGGCGAGCTCGACGCGGGCACCGCCGATGCGCTTCTCGCCGACGTCGCGCGCACACTCGAACCAACGGTCGCGTTGCTCGAGCTCCACCTCGACGACCTTCGGTTCTGCGACGCTGCGGGCGTGAACGCGTTCCTGCGCGTGCGCTCGCACGTCGCGCGCAACCGGACGGACGTCATGCTCTGCGGCGCGCACGGCATCGTGCGCCGCGTGTTCGACATCGTCGAGCTGCAGCGCGCGATCGCGGTCGTTCGGTGAGGTAAACCGAACACCGCGATCGCACAGCACCCTGGCTAGGGTCACGGCTCGTGGCGACGGAGCGGCGAGCGAATCAGCCCGCGTGCCGCGATGGAGCTTCGTGTCGAGCGGAGCGGGCGCGATCATGAGCATGGAGCACGCGGCCGAGCACCATCGCAGCCCGCGCATCGGCTGGCTCCGCGCCGCGGTGCTCGGCGCCAACGACGGGATCGTGTCGATCGCGAGCCTCGTGATCGGCGTCGCCGCCGCGAACTCGTCCCGTTCGGCCGTGATGACGGCCGGGTTGGCCGGCCTCATCGCGGGCGCGGCATCGATGGCGGTCGGCGAGTACATCTCGGTCAGCTCGCAGCGCGACACCGAGATCGCCGACCTCGAGATGGAGGCGGCCGCGATCGAGTCGAATCCCGAAGCCGAGCTGCGCGAGCTCGCGGCGATCTACATCCGGCGCGGACTCCAGCCCGCACTCGCGCGCGAGGTCGCGCAGCAGCTGCAAGCCCACGACGCGGTCGGCGCGCACGCGCGCGACGAGCTCGGCATCACCGAGATCGCGGCGGCGCGCCCGTTCCAGGCGTCGTGGACGTCGGCCGTGTCGTTCACCACCGCCGCGATCGCGCCCCTGATCGCCGTCGGGCTGTCACCGCGCAACGCGCGCGTCCCGGCGACCTTCGTCGTCGCGCTCCTCGCGCTCGCGCTGCTCGGTGTGCTCGGCGCGCGCGCCGGTGGGGCGCCGCGCACTCGGGCCGCGGCGCGTGTCGTGCTCGGCGGTGGGATCGCGATGGCGCTCACGGCGCTCATCGGTCACCTCGTCGCCTGAGCTCATGGTCGCGCTCGCTGCGGGCCGGGATACCCGGCCCGCACGGCTCCACCGCCGCTCGGCGCTCCGGACGCCTCAAGTACCGAGTTGGTCTGGCCGGAACTCGCGTAGCTTCGTCTTGTACTCGCGCGCGTTGCGCACGTAGTTCGCGGCGTTCTCGAGGATCGACGCGGCGTCGACGCTGTCGGGACGCAGCTTGGCGGGCACGCCGAGCGCCATCGCGCCGGTCGGCACCTCCATGTCGTTCGGCACGAGCGCGGCTGCGCCGACGAGCGCGTGCGCGCGCACGATCGCGCGGTGCAGCACGATCGATCCGGAGCCGATGAGCGAGCCTTCCTCGATCGTGCAGCACTCCATGTGCACGAGGTGCCCGATCACGCAGTCGTCGCCGATCCGCGTCGGGAACCGGTTGGTCGCGTGGATGACGCTGCCGTCCTGGATCGACGTGCGCGCGCCGATGATGATCTGCCCGTAGTCGCCCCGCAGCACCGCCTGCGGCCACACGTTGCTGTCCGCCCCGATCACGACCGAACCGATGACGGTCGCATCCGGGTGCACGAAGGCGTCGGGGTGGATCTCGGGGACCCGGTCGCCGAGCGCGTAGATGGTCACGGCCGGCGACGCTACCGTCTCGCCCGTGACCACGATCGACGAGCACGTCGCGCGCGTCGCGGCCGACGGTTACACGATCCTCGAGCACGCGATCGAGCCCGAGATGATCGACGCGCTCACCACCGACGTCGACCGCCTCGAACGCGACTTCGGCGTGCAGCCCGCCGGCAACTCGTTCGAGGGTGCGCAGACCGTCCGCATCTACAACCTGCTCGCGTACGGATCGCGGTACGAGCAGATCCCGGTGCATCCCGCGGTGCTCCCGGTCGTCGACCGCGTGCTCGATCCCGGTTGCCTCGTGTCGTCACTGTCGTCGATCTCGATCCTGCCCGGCGAGATCGCGCAGCCGATCCACGCCGACGACCAGCTGATCCCGCTCCCGAAGCCGCACGTGCCGACGGTCTGCAACACGATGTGGGCGCTCACCGACTTCACCGCGGCCAACGGCGCGACGCGCGTCGTGCCGGGCACGCATCTCCTCGATCACTCCCCCGACTACGGCAAGCCCTACGACTCGATCCCCGCGGAGATGGAGAAGGGCTCCGTGTTGGTGTGGGTCGGCAGCCTGTGGCACGGCGGCGGCGCGAACACGACCGATGAACGGCGCGTCGGCATCGCGATGAACTACTGCGCGGGCTGGATCCGCCAGCAGGAGAACCAGCAGCTCGGCATCCCGCGCGCGATCGCGAAGGACTTCTCGTCGCGCCTGCGCGAGCTGTGCGGCTACGGCGTCTACAACATGCTGATCGGGCACATCAACAAGCACAGTCCCGTGGAGATGTTGGATGCGCTCGACGCGCCGAGCGACGGCAGTCCGATGGTCTGGGACCGCATCTGACCTACGCTCCCGCCACTCACCCAGGGAGACTGCAATGACAGGCGCGATCGTCGACACCCGCAGCGGCAAGGTCCAGGGGCTCGAACGCAACGGGATCCACGTGTTCCGCGGGATCCCGTATGCGGCGCCGCCGGTGGGCGGGCGGCGCTGGAAGCCGCCGCAGCGCGAGGACGCGTGGGACGACGTGCGCGACGCGACGAAGTTCTCCGCGCAGTCGGCGCAGGGCCTCTTCATGCTCGACCAGATGCTCGGCGGCGAGGAACGGGCGAAGAGCGAGGACTCGCTCTATCTGAACGTGTTCACGCCCGGCCTCGACGACGCGCGCCGACCGGTGATGGTATGGATCCACGGTGGCGCGTTCATGTTCGGCGAGGGTGCGACACCGTGGTACGACGGCACGAAGTTCGCGACGCGCGGCGACGTCGTGCTCGTGTCGCTCAACTACCGCCTCGGGTCCTTCGGCTTCCTGCACCTCGCCGACCTCTTCGGCGACGACGTCGCGGGCTCGGGCAACGTCGGCCTGCTCGACCAGGTCGCCGCGCTCGAGTGGGTGCGCGACAACATCGAGGCGTTCGGTGGCGACCCGAACCGCGTGACGATCTTCGGTGAGTCCGCAGGCGCGGGCAGCATCGGAACGCTGCTCGGCATGCCCGCGGCGCGCGGCCTCTTCTCTGCCGCGATCCCGCAGAGCGGCGCGGCGTCGTGGTTCGCGACGCGCGAGCACGCGACCGAGATCGCGAGCGTCATCGTCGAGCAGCTCGGCGTGAAGCCCGGCGACCTCGACGCGCTCTACGCGAAGTCGACCGACGAGATCATCACCGCGCAAGCCGCGGTGGGGCTCGAGACCGACGCGAACGGGTTGCCGTTCCAGCCCGTCGTCGACGGCACCGTGCTCCCCCGCCCCGCGCTCGCGGCGATCCGCGACGGCAGCGCCGCCGGAGTCCGGCTGCTCATCGGGACGAACAAAAATGAGTTCACGCTCTTCAGCGTCCTCGATCCGTCGCTCGCGTCACTCGACGAGGCCGGTATTCGAGCGCGCGTCCGCACGTACTACGGAGAGGACGGTGTCGACGAGTTCCTCGCGACCTACCGCCGCATCCTGCCCGGCTCGACGCTGCAGGACCAGTGGAACGCGATGGCCACCGACGCACTGTTCCGGGTTCCCGCGATCCAACTCGCCGAGGCGCAGCTCCCGCACGCGCCCGTATGGAGCTACTTCTTCACGTGGGAGTCGCCGGCGTTCGGCGGCTTGCTCAAGTCGACGCACGCGCTCGAGATCCCGTTCGTGTTCGACACGCTCGACCAACCCGGGAGCGACCTCTTCACCGGCGACGGTCCCGAGCGCGCGGCGATCGCGTCGCGCATGCACGACGCGTGGATCGCATTCGCGCGCGACGGCGCGCCCGGACACGCTGCCATCCCGGAGTGGCCGCAATACGACACGACGCGCCGCGCGACGATGCGCATCGACGAGACGTGGGAAGCGCTCGACGATCCCGGCGCCGAGACCCGCCGCCTCTGGGACAACCACTGACGACGGGGTCGATCGTCGCGCTCGACGGCGTCGGCGTCCGCTTCGGCGGGCAGCCGGTCCTGCACGACGTCACGCTCGCGATCGAGCCCGGTGAGGTCGTCGGCGTCACCGGCCCCAACGGCGCGGGCAAGACGACACTCCTGCGCGTCGCCGCCAACCTGCTGCGGCCCGCGACCGGCCGACGGCTGGGAACCCCCCGACTCGCGTACGTTCCCGCGGCGGTCGAGCCGCCGTTGCTCACCGTGCAGTCGTGGTTGGACGGAGTGCGGCGCACGCGGCGCGTGCCCTGGAGCGACGTGCTGGAACAGCTCGGATTCGACGGGCGCCTCGACCGAGCGTGCCGTGAGCTCTCGTTCGGAAACCTGCGCAAGCTGCTCCTGGCCGACGCGTTCAGCAGCGAGAGCGACCTCGTCGTCATCGACGAGGCATCCGAAGGTCTCGACAGCACGGGGGCGGCCGCGGTCGTCGCGTTGATGAACGATGCCCGCCGGCGCGCGGCCGCGGTGCTGTTCACCGAGCAGCTGACGCAGACGATCGTCGGTGCCGATCGGATCGTGTCGATCACGCGCGGCGTGCTCCGCATCGAGTCCGCGTCCGACATCGCCGAGGTCACGATCCGGCTGCGCGGCCCGGCGACGCGCGTCGAAGAGGTCACGACGCACGCCGCGGACCTGGGTTTCCGCTACCTCACCGACGATCGCCCGTGATCGCGTTCAACTCGCGGCTCGCGCTGCGGTCGGCGAAGTGGGTCGGCCCCGCGGTCATCGTGTTGCTCTGGACCGCCTTCACCGTCGCGAGCCCCGGCAGCGGATTGAGCAACGCCGGCAACGACTCGTTCATGTTCATCGCCATCGCGTGCTGGCTCACGGTCGGCATCGGCAACATCGACGACCAGGGGCACCGCGAGCTGCTCGCCGCGGCGACCGGATCGCCCGCGCGCCTGCACCGCGCCCGCGCCGTCACCGCCTTCACGTTCGCCAACGAGCTCGCGCTGATTCCGACGATCGCGGGGCTCGCGACCGCGCAGAACCCCGCGCACGCGCCGAACCCCGTCGTGATCGTGATCACCGCCCTGCTCCTGCAGGTCGCGGCGACCGCGGTCGGTGTTGCGATCGGCACGTGCCTGCACCGACCCGTCGTCGACAACACCGGTGTGGCGCTGCTCGTGTCGATCGGCGCGTTCGTCGTGCTCGCGTTGTTGCCGCCGTTGCAACACGTGCTTCGCGACCTGAACGACGACCGCGTCGGCCGCGCGCTGGTCGCGGTGCCGGTCGCGATCGTGGTGGCGCTCGGCGCGGTCGTCGGCGCCGGCGCGCTGGCCGACCGCCGGAACTAGGTAGACGAGGCGCGCGGCGGTCGACTGTGGCGGGCCTTCTCGCGTAGGAAGGCGTGGATCCCCGCGTCGCCGAGCGACACGCCGAGACCCGAGTGGCCGCGCCCCGCCCAGGGCAGGCGCGCGGTGGTGCGGTCGGAGCAGTTCCAGTAGACCGTGCCCGAGTCCATGCCCGCGAGGAAGTGGTCGGCGCGCTCGCGGTCGTCGGTGAAGATCGCGGCGGTGAGGCCGTACTCGGTGTCGGCGGCGAGGCGCGCGGCTTCGCTGTCGGAGGCGACCCGTTGGATGCCGATCACCGGTCCGAAGGATTCCTCGCGCATCACGGTCATCGAGTGGTCGACGTCGACGAGCACCACCGGCGCGAAGAAGTTGCCGGCGCCGTCGACCGAGCCGCCGTCGGCGACGACCCGTGCGCCGCGCGCGACCGCGTCGGCGACCTGCGCCGCGAGCAGCGCGGGTTGTTCCGCGCGCGCGAGCGGCCCGAGCGTCGTCGCAGGATCGGTCGGATCGCCGGGCACGTAGCCACGCGTCTCGGCGACGAAGGCATCGACGAACGCGTCGAAGATCCGCTCGTGCACGTACACGCGCTCGATCGCGCAGCACGACTGACCCGCGTTGTAGAAGACGCCCTCGGCGACCGCGGTCGCCGTGCGCGCGATGTCGACGTCGTCGCAGACGTAGGCGGGGTCCTTGCCGCCCAGCTCGAGTTGCGCCCGCGCGAGACGTTCGGCCGCCGCGGCCGCGACGCGCCGGCCCGTCGCGTACGAGCCGGTGAAGCAGACGACGTCGACGTTGCTCTCGACGACCGCGGCGCCGGTCGGACCCGCTCCGACCGCGGCCTGCATGACGTCGACCGGCACTCCGGACGCGTGCAGCACATCGGTGATGCGCAGGCCGGTGAGCGACGCGAGCTCCGACGGCTTGTAGATCACCGCGTTGCCGGCGAGCAGCGCGGGCACGATCGAGTTGAGTCCGACGAAGTACGGGTAGTTCCACGCGCTCACGTGCGCGACGACGCCGGCCGGGTCGTACGTGATCGACTCTTCGAGCTCCGGAGCCGTCGTCACCGTGCGCGCCGCGGCGATGCGCGGCACGTGCTCGACGAAGAACTCGACGCGCTCGCGCACCGCGCGGATCTCGTTGCGGGCCTGCGTGATCGGCTTGCCCATCTCCGACGTCGTCGTCGCCGCGCAGTCGTCGATCGCGGCCTCGAGGCGATCGACGAAGTCGAGCAGCACGACCGCGCGATCGTCGAACGAGCGCGCCGCCCAGCCCGCTTGCGCGGCGCGCGCCCTCCGCACCTTCGTCGCGACCGTCGCGTCGTCGTCGACCTCGAGCTCGCGGATCAGCGCACCGGTCGCAGGGTTGCGCACCGGGATCGGGCGCGGCGTCGCCGGTGACGGCGTGAACGCGCGCTCCGGACGCGGCTGCGACGAGACGCCGACCGTGGGGGTCGACGGCACACCGACGGTCGGCTCGGGCGCCGGCGCGACACCCGCGACCCCGGCGGCGCCGTCGGCCGCGCCGGCGGTCAGCCGCTCGCCCCAGCGGTTCTCCTTCTGTCCGGGGCGCCGGCCGAGCTCACCGACGAATCCGCGTGTGGGCTCGGCGAGCGCACGCAACGCGGCCTCGACGTCGGCGAGCGTGTCGAACGTCGCGAGCCGGCCGCTCCGCGTCTTCAGCTCACCCGGCGTCTGCGGACCCCTCAGCAGCAACAACGTGACGAGCGCGAGCTCGCGCCGGTTCAGACGCAACGTCTCGTCGAGCACGTGCCGGTGCTTCACGACCCGCTGCCCGGCCGCCTTGATGCGGCGCGCCAGCTGCTTCTCGCGCAGTCCTTCGAGCGCGCGTTCGACCGTCGCCTCGTCGTAGGCAACGACCGGCTCGCGGTTCGTCGACTGGTTGCACGCGGTGACGAGCCCGTTCAGCGACAGCGGGTAGTTCTCGGGCGTCGCGAGCGACTTCTCCGCGAGCGCGCCGACGACGCGCGCCTCTTCCGGTTCGAGCGTGATCCGCTCCGGCTCGGAGCCGCCGCCCGCTTCGTCGTCGTCGCTCACGGCCTGTTACAGAACCAGGTCCGCGACCGTGCGCAGGGTGTTCACGTCGCCGCTGATGAGGAGGGTGCCGACGACCGACTCGCGCCACTTCTCGAGGTCGTCGCGGATCTTCTCCTTCGGACCGATGAGCGCGGTGTCCTCGATGAGCTGCAGCGGCACCTCGCGCGCGGCCTCTTCCTTCTTGCCGTCGAGGTAGAGATCCTGGATGACCTTCGCCTCGCGTTCGTAGCCCATGCGCGCGAACACCTCGTTGTGGAAGTTCACCTCGCGCGCGCCCATACCACCGATGTAGAGCGCCATCACCGGACGGTAGAAGTCGGCCGCGCTCTCGGGGTCGTCGGTGATGATCACCGGCACCGTGCACGCGATCTCGAAGTCGTCCCAGCCGTGGCGCGCGGTCGGGCGCGCGAAGCCTTCGCTCAACGCGTCCTTGTAGAAACCGTCGACGCGCGGCGCGTAGAAGATCGCGAGCCAGCCGTCGGCGATCTCCGCGGTGAGCGCGACGTTCTTCGGACCCTCCGACGCGAGGTAGATCGGGATCTCCTTGCGGAGCGGGTGCGTGATCGACTTCAGCGGCTTGCCGAGCCCCATGCCGCCGCGCAACGGCATCTGGTAGTGCTTGCCCTCGAAGTCGACCGGTTCCTCGCGCGCGACCACGCGCCGCACGATCTCGACGTACTCGCGCGTGCGCGCGAGCGGCTTGCGGTAGTCGTCGCCGTACCAACCCTCGGCGACCTGCGGACCCGACGCGCCGAGTCCGAGGATGAAGCGTCCGCCCGACAGATGGTCGAGCGTGATCGCGGCCATGCCCATCGCCGCGGGTGAGCGCGCCGACATCTGGCATATCGACGTGCCGAGCTTGATGCGCGACGTCGACGCACCCCACCACGCGAGCGGGGTCAGCGCGTCGGAGCCGTACGCCTCGGCGGTCCAGAACGAGTCGTAGCCGAGCTTCTCGGCCTCGACGAGGATGTCGGGGAAGTTCGGCGGCGGCGACGCTCCCCAGTAGCCGATCTGGAATCCGAGCTTCAGGTCCTTGGCCATGCGCGCATCCTAGAAGCGACCCGCCACACGGTCCGAGGGCGCGAGGTCGAGCCGCATCGACGCCCTCACGTCACCCGCGACCGTGAGCCACAGGCGAAGCTCGTTGCCGTCGGTCATCTGCACGAGGTCGACGGGCTCACCGGGGTCGATGCCACCGCGGAACTCGATCGCGACGCGGCGGGGGGCACGACGCGGGTCGAGCATGGCGAGCGCGTCCTCGGCCGCGGCCCAGTACGCGGCGTTGTTCACGTGACCGAGCAGGTCGAAGTCGGTGGTCCGAACCGGCCAGCGGTCGCGCCGCGCACCGTCCGCGGGTGGCGGATGACTCAGGCGCTGGCCGATGCTCCGACCGCCGGCCGCCTCGCCGAACACGGCGTCGAAGTCGGGACCGAGCGGCACCGGACGTCCGCTCGCGACGTCGATGAGCACCCACACCGCGGTCGCGCGCGCGACCGTCGTCGCACCGAGCGCGATGTCGGTGCGGCGCTCGGCCCACGCGCGGCCGACTCCCGAGCACCACGTGGCCAGCGTGAGCTCGTCGCGCAGGTGCGCGGCGCGGTCGTCGTGCAACTCGACGGCGAGCCGCCGCATGACCCAGGCGCGCTCGGGTTGCTGACCCGCGTCGACGGCGTCGTCGCTCGCGACGTCCTGCATGAACCGCGCGATCGCGTCGAGGCGGAGCCGACCCGTACGCGAGAGATCCGCGAGCCGCACGCGCACCGAGCCCGTGAACACGCGACCGCGCGTCGGGCGGGGCACCAGCTCGTCACCGGCCACGACGGCAACGTAGCCTGCCGGCCGCCCGCCCCGAACCCGGAGGAAACGCGTGCCCGCCCCCCGCTCCGCGCAATTCGGAGAGCACGAGCCGACGCCCGAGGGTTTCCGGCAGCACCAGTTCAGCGTGCCGCCGGGCGCGACGACCGTGCTCCTCGTGCGCCACGGCGAGTCCGCACCCGCGCGTCCGGGCGAGCCGTTCGCGCGACGCGACGGGCATGGCGATCCCGAGCTCGACCCGGTCGGCGTCGCGCAGGCGGAGAAGGTCGGCGAGCGACTCGCGCTCGAGCGGGTCGACGCGATCTACGTCACCACGTTGCAGCGGACGCACCAGACCGCGGCGCCGCTCGCGGCGCGGCTCGGGCTCACGCCGATCGAAGAGCCGGAGCTTCGCGAGGTGTTCCTCGGCGAATGGGAAGGCGGCGAGCTGCGCGTGCGCGCCGCGGCGCGCGATCCGATCTTCGAGGAGATCTTCAAGCAGGAGCGGTGGGACGTGATCCCCGGCGCCGAGCCCGCGGAAGCGTTCGACGCGCGCTTGCAGCGCGGTCTGCAGCGCATCGTCGACGCGCATCCCGACGGCCGCGTCGTCGCGGTCGTGCACGGCGGCGTCATCGGCCAGCTGCTGCAGCGGGTCACGGACTCGCGTCCGTTCGCGTTCGCGGGCGCCGACAACGCGTCGATCAGCGAGATCGTCGTCACCGGCGACCGCACGATCCTGCGCCGCTACAACGACACCGGCCACCTGGCCTGATCGGCGAGCGCGACAACGAGCGCTTCGGTGTGCGGGCGCAGCGTGCCCGGCGCCGGCCCTTCCGGATCGCGCTCGTCCCACCAGCGGCCGTAGCCGCGCACGCGCGGCGGCAGCTCGAGCTGCACTCCCCCGCGGCGCGCCCGGTTGACGGGATTGTCGGGATGCACGCCGCGCAGTCCGAGCGGGATGCGCTCGAGCTCGTCGAGAAAGGTGTACTCGGGCAGCGCACCGCGCAGTGCCGCCGCGAGCCGGGCCGCGAGCGCGCGGTCCGCGCCCCCGACGAGCACGGTCGTCCATCGGTCGTCGGAGGGAATGAGCCCGCCGTAGCCGTGCACCGACACGATGACGTCGACGTGGTCGAGGAACGCGGCCAGCGCGTCGGACTGCGCGGGGTCGTAGTCCGCCGACGACACGTGCCAGCGCAGCGTCTCGGGTTGCACGACTGCGTACAACGACGCGCCCGACCGGATGCTCGCCTCGCGCGCGATCTCGAAGGTGCCCCGCTCGAGCCCTCCGTGCAGCGCGAGGAAGCCGACGCGCGAGCCCAGCTCGACGTGCTCGTGCACACCGTCGCACTCGAGGAATTCGCGCAGTAACACCATGCGCGTCAGTCGCGCCGGCGCGAGAGCAGACAGAACTCGTTGCCCTCGGGGTCGGCGAGCACGATCCACGAGACCTCGCCCTGACCGACGTCGACGCGCGTCGCGCCGAGCGCAAGCAAGCGCTCGAGCTCCTCGGCCTGATCGCTGCCCACCGGACTGACGTCGAGGTGCACGCGGTTCTTCACGACCTTGTCGTCGGCGACCTTCGCGATCACGATCGTCGGCCGCGACCCGTCGGGATCGGCGATCTCGACCGCGTCCTCGTCGCGATCGACCTCGTTCCAGCCGAGCACCGCGCACCAGAAGCGCGCGAGTGCGTCGACATCGTGTGCGTCGACGCTGAGCTCGGTGAACCTGGCTCCCACGCGGTCGAGGATAGGACCGTGCCGGTACGCTGCGCGGGTGTCGGTCGTCGTGGTCACCGGTGCGGCGCGCGGCATGGGTCGCGCCTGCGTCGAGCGCGTCCGCGACCTCGCCGAGCACGTCGTCGTCGCCGATCTCGACGCGCCCGCGATCGACGGAACGGTGGGTGTCCCGTGCGACGTCGGGGACCCCGACGCGATCGCGACGCTCGTCGCGCGGGTCCGGGACTTCGGCCCGCTGCGCGCGCTCGTGCACGCGGCCGGTATCTCACCGACGATGGCCGACGCGCGCCGGATCCTCGCGGTCGACCTGGTCGGTACCCAGCTCCTGCTCGACGGCTTCGAGCCGCTCGTGACCCCGGGCACGCGCGCGGTGTGCTTCGCGTCGAGCGCCGCGCACCAGATCGCGGTGCTCGCGCCCGACCCCGAGCTCGCCGCGCTCGTCGAGGAACCGCTCGCCGACGGCTTCCTCGACCGCGCCGCGGAACGGCTCGCCGATCCCGGGATCGCGTACGCGTGGGCGAAGCACGGCGTGATCCGCGCCGTCGCGCGCGCCGCGGTCACCTGGGGCGCGCGCGGCGGACGCGTGAACTCGGTGTCGCCGGGCATGATCGACACCGACATGGGCCGGCAGGAGTTCGACGGCCAGCCGGTGATGAAGCTCATGCTCGAGCACTCGCCCGCGGGTCGGTTCGGGCGGCCCGACGAAGTTGCCGCGGTCGTCGCGTTCCTGCTCTCCGACGCGGCGTCGTTCGTCTCCGGCATCGACATCCTCGTCGACGGCGGCGGCCTCGAAGGTTTCCGGAACGCGATCGCGGGCTGAGCCGCGACACGCGCGCGCTTACGCGTCGTGGATGCGGACGCGCAGGCGCTTGTTGCCCTTGCCCTTGCTCTCCGTCTTCACCACTTCGAAGCGACCGATCTCCGCGGTCGAGTGCACGTGCGTGCCGCCGTCGGCCTGCTTGTCGAGACCGACGATGTCGACGACTCGGATCTCGGTGACCGACTCGGGGATGAGGTTCACCTTCGTGCGGATGAGATCCGCGTCGTCGAGCGCGGTGCCGCGTGGCAGGAACGACACCTCGATCGGCCGGTCCGCCGCGATCTCGGCGTTCACGAGCTCGGTGACGGTCGCGGCGAAGCCCTCCGGCAGCGGGTCGAACTCGAAGTCCATACGCGCTTCGAGCGGTTCCATGTTGCCGCCGGTGACCGCCTTGCCCCACTCGTTCCAGATCACGCCGCACAGCGTGTGCAACGCGGAGTGCGTACGCATGAGCCGGTGGCGGCGGTCCCAATCGAGCACACCGTGCACGTTCGCACCTTCTTCGGGCGCAGCACCGGCGAGCGTGTGCCACACGAGGTCGCCGTCCTTGCGCACGTCGACAATCTCCACATCGTCGAGCAAGCCCCGGTCGTGGGGTTGTCCACCGCCCGTCGCGTAGCACGCGGTGCGGTCGAGCGCGACCGCGTCGTCGCGTCGCGACACGACGCGCGCGTCGAACTCGCGCAGGTACGCATCGCGCAAGAACAACAACTCCGTCGCCATCGCGTGCGACCCTAGTGGTCGGGCGCGCGCCTCGTTTCCCGGCGCGTCCCGCGGGTACCACGCGAAGGTCTCCTCCCCGGCGGAAGGAACTCGAATGCGCGCGTCGACGAAGTGGTGGCTCACGATCGCGTTCGTCGTCCCGATGGTGATCACGGTCGGCGGCACTGCAAGCCGCGCCGCCGCAGCGGGTGGCACGACCTGTTCGAGCAGCAGCGGCACCGCGACCTTCAAGCCGCCACTGCCCGTCTTCCACTCGAAGCAGAAGGTCGAGCCGGCGGTCACGGTGAAGGGCGCGAAGTCCGGCGGTTGCAAGGGTGGCGGCGTCACGAGCGGCACCTTCAGCTCGACGAGCAAGTTCCACGCCGACACCAACTGCGACATCTTCGTCGCGGGCAAGTCGTCACCGCACCCGCCGACCGGCACGCTCACGACGAAGTGGAACACCGGCAAGACGTCGACCACCACGGTGACGTTGAACGCCATGCTCGGGCAGCCGACCAAGCTGCGCGTCAAGGGCAAGGTGACCACCGGAGTGTTCAAGGGCATGAAGCTGAGCGCGACGATCGAGTTCGCGCCGAAGCCGCGCGACTGCGTCAGCGCGCCGCTCGCGTCGGTGGCCTTCCGCCTGGTCGGGAAGCTCCAAATCAGCTGACCGATCGCGTCCGAGCGGTATCGCGCGCCGCACCCATTCGCGCCGCGTGATGTACTGACGCCGTGGCCGCGCTGCCTCCGGATCGGATCGACCTCGGCAACGGCACGCTCGGTCCCGGCGCGGAGCGCACGTTCGCGTTGCGTCGTTTGCGCGTCGGCGACGCGCCGAAGGTCGCGGGTGCGGTCGGCGACAACCTCGACCACCTGCGGCCCTGGATGCCGTGGGCGGGCAAGGATTCGGCGGACACGCGCTTCCAGCGCCGCCGGCTCGCGGAGGCCGACCTGCAATGGGCGCGCGGTGCCGACTTCGGCTACGGGCTCTTCGCGACCGCCGACGACGGCTTCGAACGCCTGCTCGGCGCGTTCGGCCTGACCGCGCGACGCGGACCGCGGACGCTCGAGATCGGCTACTGGCTGTGCGCCGACGTGACCGGCTTCGGGCTCGCGACGCGCGCGGTCGCCGCGCTCACCGACACCGCGCTCGCGGTCGACGGGATCGAGCGCGTGCTCGTCTACTGCGACGAGGCGAACCACGCGAGCGCCGCGATCCCGCGTCGACTCGGCTTCACCATCGACCGCATCGTCGCGGTCCCGCCCGAAGCGGCCGCGGAGACCGGCCGTCAGCTCGAATGGGTCGTGCGCCCCGCCGAATGGCGCGAGCTGCGCAGCGCGGCCGGCCGCGACTGATCGCGCGCACTCCCATCCCGCGTCCCGAGCGGCGAGCGCCCGCGGGCCGGGTATCCCGACCCGCAGCGAGCGCGAGCATCAATGCTGCGTGCCGACCAACAGCTGGCGGAAGGGCGTGGTCTTGTCGGGGCCGGGCTCCTTCGGGAGGCCGAGTACGCGCTCGCCGATGATGTTGCGCTGCACCTGGTCGGTGCCGCCGTAGATCGACGGACCCGGCGAGAACAGCGTCATCTCCTGCACGAGCCCGCCGCCCGCGGTCCCTTCGCCCATGAGCATCCCGTCGGCGCCGATGATCTGGTTCCCGAGCTCACGGTTGAGTCGCAGCAGGTCGCTCATCATCAGCTTCGCAATGTTCGGCGCGCCCGCCGACGCACCACCGCCGCGCATGCGCAGCGCGGAGAATCCGCCGATGCGGTTCAGCGTGTAGAGCCGCGCGAGACCCTGGCGCACGACCGGGTCGTCGTCTCGACCGAGCTCCTTCGCGAGCCCGATGAGTCGGTCGGTCATGCCCGACCCACCGCCGCCGGTGCCGCCGGTACGCACCTGGCCGACGAACTCGCCCGCCTTGCGCTCGAGATGTCCCGCGAGCGGGCCGGGGAACGCGGCGCCCGCGGCGCCGCCGCCACCGCTGCCGAGGCTCGCGCGCTCCGCCGCGAGCGTCGTGTTCGCGACCGCCCAACCGTTGTTGACGCCGCCGAGGTTGTCGGCCGCGGACACGTGCCCGTCGTCGATGAACACCTCGTTGAAGAGCGCGCGCCCCGTCATCTCGCGCAGCGGACGCACCTCGACGCCCTTCTGCGTCATGTCGAATCGGAAGTACGTGATGCCCACGTGCTTCGGCAGGTCCGGGTCGGTGCGCGCGATCAACATGCCGAGGTTGCAGAGCTGCGCGGTCGACGTCCACACCTTCTGACCGTTGATGACGTACTCGTCACCGTCGAGCTCGGCGCGGCACTGCAACGACGCGAGGTCGGAGCCCGCGCCCGGCTCGCTGAAGAGCTGGCACCACGCGTCCTGACCGTTGAGGATGCGCAGCAGCCATGTCTGCTTCTGCTCCTGCGTTCCGTGCCGCGCGATCGTCGGCGCCGCGAGCGCGTAGCCGAGGCCCGACGGTGGGCCGATCGCGCCGCCGTCGCGGATCTCGTCGCTCACGACGTTCGCGAGCGCACGCGAATACCCGCGCCCGAAGGAGTCCTCGGGGAACGTCGGCGCGGCGTAGCCCGACTGCGCCAGCCGCTCCCACCAGTCGCCGACGCTGAGGTCGGGATCCCAGTTCTCGGCGAGCCACGAGCGCACCTCGGCGCGGACGTCCTCGACGGTCGGTTCGCTCACCGGATCCTCCCTCTCGGCGTCATTCGCTGACGCCCCATTCGCCGACGACACGCGTCGGCCGCACGTGAACCAGCAACTCACCCGGCACCGCGTTGCGGCGACCGAACTCCTCGGCGCGATCCTCGCCCATGTACCTGCCGCCGAGCACGGTCGACCACGCGAGCAGCTGCTCGGGATCCTCGGAGATCGTCGCCTCGCCCTCGATCGTCACGAACGAGAACGGCGGCGTCTCGTCGTCGAAGGCCATCGCGACACGCGGATCGCGCCGGAGACTCTTGCCCTTCACCGTTTGGGTGTTGGTCGTGAAGACGATGTCGTCACCGTCGAGCGCGACCCAGATCGGCGCGACGTGCGGCGACCCGTCGGCGCGCACGGTCGCGAGCTTCGCGGTGCGGGGCGTGGCGAAGGCGAAGCGCTTCCAGTCGTCGCCGGTCATCTTCGTCACAGCAGCTCGTTCACGCGTTCGCTCGGACGGGCGATGACCGCGCGGTCACCGCGGAACACGACCGGGCGCTCCATCAGCTCGGGGTGCTCGAGCAGCAGGCCGACGACTTCCTGCTTCGTCGTGTAGCCCTTCGGGTCGAGGCCGAGCTCCTTGAACCGGTTGTCGTGCCGCACGAGCGCGGCGGGCGGATCGGAGATCCCGTCGACGATGCGCTCGAGCGTCTTCTTGTCGGGCGGGGCCTTGAGGTACTCGACGACGTCGGCGTCGATGTGGCGCTCCTTCAGGATGTCGAGCGCGCCGCGCGACTTGCTGCAGCTCGGGTTGTGGAAGATCTGCATGTCGTCCATCGGCCGAGCTTATGGTCGCATCCGCGTGCACTTCACGATCACGCCGCGCCTTGGTGACGACTGCCGCGCCTGCTCCAAGCTAGATCGCAGCTCGGAGCCGACGGAGATACGTGTCCCGCGGCATGTCGACCGCGCCCAACGACACGAGGTGCGGGGTCGTCCACTGCACGTCGAACAGCGTGACGCCGTCGAGCGCGAGGCAGTCGACGAGCGCCCACAACGCGACCTTCGACGCGTCGCGACGCGAGTGGAACATCGACTCCCCCGCGAAGAGCCGTCCGATGCGCACGCCGTAGACGCCGCCCGCCAGCTCACCGTCCTCCCACGCTTCGAGGCTGTGCGCCCATCCGAGGTCGGCGAGATTCGTATAGGCGTCGAGGAACGACTCGTCGATCCAGCCGTGCGGGCGGCGACGATCGGCGCAGCCTTCCATCACGGTGCGGAACGCGGCGTCGATCGTGACGGTGAAGCGCGGACGGGCGCGCTGCAGGCTGCGACTCGCGTGGAAGCCGTCGAGCGGGATCACGCCACGCGGATCGGGCGACCACCACGCGAGCGCGCCGCGGCGGCCGAGTCGCATCGGAAACAGACCGCGGCGGTACGCGGCGATCAGCGTGCCGGGTTCGAGGTCGGCGCCGATGCCCGCGACGCCGTCGGCGTCCGCGCGCGCGGGATCGGGCAGCTCCCACTCGCACGCCGGCGGCTCGACCGGCGTCATCTACGCCAGCAGCGCGCGGGCGATGTGCCCCACCTGGATCTCGTCGGTCCCCGCGTAGATCTGGAGCACCTTCGCATCGCGGCAGAGCTGCTCGACCTCGTACTCGGCCATGTAGCCGTTGCCGCCGAAGAGCTGCACCGCTTCGAGCGCGACGCTCATCGCCGCCTGGGCGGAGTAGAGCTTGAGCGCCGACGCTTCACTCAGGCTCATCGGCTTGCCCGCGGCCGACCGTTCGAGCGTGCGGAACACGAGGTTCTCGACGTTGAGCCGCGCGACCTCCATGTTCGCGAGCTTCAGCTGGATGAGCTGGTAGTTGCCGATCGGCTGACCGAACTGCACGCGCTCCTTCGCGTAGGGCACACACAGCTCGAGGCAGCGCTCGATGATGCCGAGCGCCATCGCGGCCACACCGGTGCGCTCCATCGTGAACGTCGCCTTCGACGCGTCGCGCCCTTCGCGTGCCGGCAGGTCCTCGGTCTCGCCGAGCAGACGGTCGCGACCGCAGCGCACGTCGTCGAGAAAGAGCATGCCGGTCGGCGACGAGTGCAGACCCATCTTGCGCAATGGCTTGCTCTGCTCGAGCCCGGGCATGCCGCGGTCGAGCACGAACTGCAGCACCTTGCGGTCACGCGGGTTGCTCTCGCCGTCGTCGAGCTTGCAGATGAACACGATCGTGTCGGCGTACGGACCGTTCGTGATGAACGTCTTCGATCCGTTCAGCACGTACTCGTCGCCGTCGCGCCGAGCAGTCGACACCATCGAGCCGAACGCGTCGGATCCCGAACCCGGCTCGGTGATCGCCCACGCACCGATCTTGTCCATCGTGAGGATCTCGGGGACCCAGCGCTCCCGTTGCGCGATCGTGCCCCGGCTGTCGATCGCGGCCGCGGTGAGCCCGACGCTCACGCCCATCGCGGTGACCATGCCGGGTGAGCACTTGCAGAGCTCGATGATCGGCACCATCGCCATCGCGGCTCCGAAGCCGCCGCCGCGCCCGCCGCCGTCGCCGTCTCCGTCGCGTTTCGGCGCCTCGGCCTCGCCCTTGGCGATCGCGATCCGGCGCTCGAAGTTGTCGCGCTGCATCGCGCCGATGCCGAACGTCGTGTACAGCTTGCGCAACAGGTCGTAGGGCGGCAGATCGCCGTGCTCGAGCTCCTCGCGGTGCGGGCGGATCTCGCGGTCGACGAAGTCGCGCACCGCGCCCCGCACCATGTCGAGCTCTTCAGGCCATTCGAACACTGTGCCTCCTGGTCGGGTTCGGGAGCTCGCCCTCCTCGACGCCTCAGTCAACACGCCGCACGGGCCGTGAAGCGACCCGTCCGTTCCGGTGCGTCGCCCGCAAACCTCCGACTCGGCGGTGAACGTGCCGACAGAAGCGGCGTCAGAACAGTCACAACGGTCGGCCACGGAATGGCGGCGACCGGGGCCGAGACCTCAGACGGGCGGGGTGTCCGGCCGATGAAAACCCTGTGAGCGGCGGAAGGAGCCCCGTGGCCGCGCGAGAGTCCGTCACCGTGTCCCGGCGGCTGCCGCTGGCGCCCGACGCACTGCGGGTGGCGTTGCTGTTCCTCGCCGTCGACACGATCAGCGGTTCGCGGCGCTGGACCCTCGGGCCGCTGGGCGCGCTCGAGATCGACACCGAGTTTCGAACCGACGGCGCTCAGAGCGGCGGCGTGGAGCACCGGTCGACCACCCACGGCCATCTCTCGGCACCCGACGGCTACACCGTTCCCGCCACGATCGTCTTGACGACCGGCGACGACGGCGCGGCCCGCTTGTCGCTGCGCGCCGACGCACGCTCGGCCCGCCACCGCGAACCGCTCACGATCGCGGCGCGCGCCGGGCTCACCGAGCTCGTCGAAGAGCTCCGCTTCTTCGGCACCCGCCAGGGCGCGCTGAACTGACCCGGGCCTAGGCTGCGCTCCGAGCCAGGAGGGCGGCCATGTGGGTGAAGCGTTGGTTCGCGGCGATCGCGGTCGTCGCGTTGGTCGGTGTCACCGCGGGAAGCGCGAGTGCGGCGACGAGGCCGTGGCGCATCGTGAAGACGCCGGCGCTCGGCACCGGTATGGAGATGCTCGGCGTGTCGTGCCCGACCGCGACGTTCTGCATGGCGGTCGGTCAGAGCGGTGGGACGGCCGCGGCGAAATGGGACGGTACCGAATGGTCGACGGTCCCGACCGTCGACCCGAGCGGCACGTTCGCCGACTGGCTGACCGACATCTCGTGCGTCAGCTCCGATTTCTGCGTCGCCGTGGGCGAGCGCTTCTCCTCACAAGCCGGAAACGATCCGACCCTGATCGAGACGTGGAACGGAACGAGCTGGTCCCTGACCGACACGTCGGCGCTCACGTCCGAGGGTGGCCTGAACGGCGTCGCGTGCACGAGCACCACCGCCTGCGTTGCGGTCGGGGGCGGGCCGATCGCCGCACTCTGGGACGGTGTGCAGTGGACGGCATCCACGGTTCCCGCGCCGAGTGCGTTCGGCGGCGACCTCGAGGACATCTCGTGCCCCTCGCCCTCCGCGTGCGTGGCGGTGGGCACCTACAACACCGCTCCCAATGCGCAGGGCACGCTCGTCGAGTCGTGGGACGGCTCGGCCTGGACGCAGTCGCAGAGCCCGAGTCCGGGGATCGATCCGAATCTCACCGACGTCTCCTGCGCGTCGACAACCGCGTGCCTCGCGGTCGGCGTCACTCGCGACAACGACGACCACTACCAGCCGCTCGCCGAAGTCTTCCGGCGTCATCACTGGACGGTGACCGCGACGCCCGACGCTCCGACTCCGGGCATCTTCGACTCGGTGTCGTGCGCGCGGCCGACCTGGTGCGTCGTCGTCGGTGATCGCACCGGTCCGGTCAACGCGGCGATCCTCGACGTCTGGAACGGGTCGACGTGGACGGTGCCGTCCTTCTCCGCGCCGCGCGCCGACAACGAGCTCCTCGGGACGACGTGCATCGCGGTCCAGTCGTGCGTCGCGGTCGGCGTCAGCAACACCGGCAAGCGGCCCTTCAAGGCGCATCCCCTCGTCGAGACCGACATGAAGCGAGTGGCCGCGTCCTGACCGCCGCCCCCCTCGCGGGCGTGGCGCCCGGCGGCGCGGCCGGCCGGCCGCGTTACCGGATCGGCGCCTGCGCGGGGACGATCGGCGCGGGGAGCGCGGTCTCGCCCATGAGCCAGCGGTCGGCCGCGGCCGCGCACGAGCGGCCTTCGGCGATCGCCCACACGATCAGGCTCTGACCGCGGCCCATGTCGCCGCAGACGAAGACGTTCGGCACCGACGTCTGGAAGTCGTCGCCGCGCGCGACGTTCCCGCGTCCGTCGAGCTCGACACCGAGACCTTCGAGCAGCCCCGCGCGCTCGGGACCGAGGAAGCCCATCGCGAGCAGCACGAGCTCGCACTCGAGCTCGAAGTCGGTGCCGTCGACCTTCTCGAACGTCGGTCGCCCGTCGACGATGACCGACTGCACCTCGTGCGCGCGCAACCCGCGCACCGCACCATCCGAGTCGGCGAGGAAGCACTCGGTGTTCACCGCGAACACGCGCTCGCAACCCTCTTCGTGCGCGGACGACGTGCGCATCATCAACGGCCACGTCGGCCACGGCGTGCTCGCGTCGCGCAGGTCCGGAGGCCGCGGCAGGATCTCGAACTGGTGCACCGAGGTCGCGCCCTGGCGGAGCGAGGTGCCGAGGCAGTCGGCGCCGGTGTCGCCGCCGCCGATGATCACGACCCGCTTGCCCTCCGCGCTGATCGGCGGCGCGGCGATGTCGCCCTCCTGCACCCGGTTCGACAACGGCAGGTACTCCATCGCCTGGTAGATGCCGTCGAGCTCGCGACCCGGGATCGGCAGGTCGCGCCATGCGGTCGCGCCCCCCGCGAGCACCACGACCGCGTGCTCGGCGACGAGCTCGTCGGCGCCGACGTCGACACCGACGTTCACGCTCGTGCGGAACTCCGTGCCCTCCGCACGCATCTGCTCGAGCCGCCGTTCGAGGTGGCGCTTCTCGAGCTTGAACTCGGGGATGCCGTAGCGCAGCAGCCCACCGATGCGATCCGCGCGCTCGTAGACGACGACGTCGTGCCCTGCGCGCGTGAGCTGCTGCGCCGCCGCGAGGCCCGCGGGTCCGCTCCCGACGACGGCGACGCGCCGGTCGGTCTTCACCGACGGCGGCAGCGGCACGACCCAGCCCTCTTCGAACGCGCGGTCGATGATCTCGACCTCGACCTGCTTGATCGTCACCGCGGGCTCGCTGATGCCGAGCACGCACGCGGACTCGCAGGGCGCGGGACAGAGCCGCCCGGTGAACTCGGGGAAGTTGTTCGTCGCGTGCAGGCGCTCGATCGCCGCCTGCCAATGGTCGCGGTACACGAGGTCGTTCCACTCGGGGATCAGGTTCCCGAGCGGGCAACCGGTGTGGCAGAACGGGATGCCGCAGTCCATGCAGCGCGCGGCCTGCGTGCGCGTCTTCGACGTCGGGAAGTCGACGTACACCTCGTGCCAGTCGTGCACGCGCTCGGTCACGGGCCGGCGCACCGGCAGCTCGCGATCGAACTTGAGAAACCCCGTCGTATCACCCATGCCAACTCGCTCGCTTCTTCGCCGGCTTCGCTTCGCTCGCCGACTCGCACGTTCGCGGGCGAGCTTCGATGCTCGCTCCGCTCGCGCCTTCGGCCGCGTCGGAGTGGCTCATCCTCTCGCCGCGGCCATGACCGCCTCATCCGGATCAGTGCCGCGCTCCTCGGCGTCGGCGCGTGCGGCGAGCACGCGCTTGAAGTCCTTGGGGAAGACCTTGCGGAAGCGATCGCTCTCGCGCCACCAGGCCGAGAGGATGCGCTCCGCGACCGCGGAGCCGGTTTCCTCGAGGTGGCGGGACACGATCTCGCGCAGCCACGTGCGATCGTCTTCCTCGAGCCCGTCGAGGTCGACCATGTCGCGGTTCGTGCGCTGCCAGAGCGAGCCGTCGGAGTCGTACACGAACGCGAGACCACCCGACATGCCCGCCGCGAAGTTGCGACCGGTGCGTCCGAGGATCACCGCGCGCCCACCCGTCATGTACTCGCACGCGTGGTCGCCGACGCCTTCGACGACCGCGGTCGCGCCCGAGTTGCGCACGCAGAACCGCTCGCCGACCATGCCGCGGATGAACACCTCGCCCGCGGTCGCGCCGTAGAGGATCACGTTGCCGGCGATGATGTTGTCCTCCGCGACGAAGCGCGATCCCGGCGGCGGCAGCACGGTGACGCGCCCACCCGAGAGGCCCTTCGCGAGGTAGTCGTTCGCGTCGCCTTCGAGCCGCAGGCTCAGGCCGCGCGGCACGAACGCGCCGAACGACTGGCCCGCGGAGCCGGTGAGCGTGATGCGGATCGTGTCGTTCGGCAGCCCTTGCGCGCCGAAGCGCTTCGTGACCTCGGATCCGAGCATCGTGCCGACGGTGCGGTTCACGTTCCGGATCGGCATCGAGATCTCGACCGGCTGACCGTCGACGAGCGCGGCCTCGCTGAGTGCGATCAGCTGTTGGTCGAGCGCACGCTCGAGTCCGTGGTCCTGCGGACGCGAGCAATAGTTCGTCTGGCCGTAGGGGTTCTCCGGCACGTGGAGGATCGGCGAGAGGTCGAGACCGCGCGCCTTCCAATGGTCGACTGCGGCGCGCACGTCGAGCAGCTCGACGTGGCCGATCGCCTCCTCGACGCTGCGGAATCCGAGCGACGCGAGCAGCTCGCGCACCTCTTCCGCCACGAACTCCATGAAGTTCACGACGAACTCGGCCTTGCCGCTGAACTTCTTGCGCAGCTCGGGGTTCTGCGTCGCGACACCGACCGGACACGTGTCGAGATGGCAGACGCGCATCATCACGCAGCCCGACACGACGAGCGGCGCGGTCGCGAAGCCGAACTCCTCGGCGCCGAGCAGCGCGGCGATCAGCACGTCGCGACCGGTCTTCAGCTGCCCGTCACATTGCACGACGATGCGGTCGCGCAAGCCGTTCAGCAACAGCGTCTGCTGCGTCTCCGCGAGGCCGAGCTCCCACGGCGCGCCGGCGTGCTTGATCGAGGTGAGCCGCGCCGCGCCCGTCCCACCGTCGTGGCCCGAGATGAGCACGACGTCGGCGTGGGCCTTCGACACGCCCGCCGCGACGGTGCCCACACCGACCTCCGCGACGAGCTTCACGTGCACGCGCGCCGACGGGTTGGCGTTCTTGAGGTCGTGGATGAGCTGCTTGATGTCCTCGATCGAATAGATGTCGTGGTGCGGGGGTGGCGAGATGAGCCCGACGCCGGGCGTCGAGTGCCGCGTCTTCGCGATCCACGGCCACACCTTGTGGCCCGGCAGCTCGCCGCCCTCGCCCGGCTTCGCGCCCTGCGCCATCTTGATCTGGAGGTCGGTCGCGTTCACGAGGTACTCGCTCGTGACCCCGAACCGTCCCGACGCCACCTGCTTGATCGCGCTGCGCCGGAGGTCGCCGTTCGCGTCGGGCCGGAAGCGGTCGGCGTCCTCGCCGCCCTCCCCGGTGTTCGAACGCGCGCCGAGCCGGTTCATCGCGATCGCGAGCGTCTCGTGCGCTTCCTTCGAGATCGAGCCGTACGACATCGCGCCGGTCGAGAACCGCTTGACGATCTCGGAGACCGGCTCGACCTCGTCGATCGGCACCGGCGCGCGTGCCCCGGTCTCGAGCTCGAACAGACCCCGCAACGTCGCGAGTTGGCGGGCCTGGTCGTCGACGAGCCGCGTGTACTCCTTGAACACGTCGTAGCGCTTCGTGCGCGTCGAGTGCTGGAGCTTGAACACGGTCTCGGGATTGAAGAGGTGGTACTCGCCCTCGCGCCGCCACTGGTACTCACCGCCGACCGGCAGCTCGCGGTGCGCGAGCTCCTCGGGACGATCGGGGAACGCGAGGCGGTGGCGCGCGCCGACCTCGGCCGCGATCACGTCGAGGTCGACACCTTCGATGCGGCTCGCGGTGCCCGTGAAGTACTCGTCGACGACGCTCCTGGCGAGCCCGACGGCCTCGAAGATCTGCGCACCGGTGTACGACGCGACCGTCGAGATGCCCATCTTCGACATCACCTTGAGGATGCCCTTGCCCGCGGCCTTGATGTAGTTCTGCTGGGCCTTGCGCTCCGGAAGGCCGGCGAGGATCTCCTCACGCACGAGATGGTGCAGCGCGTCGAACGCGAGGTACGGGTTGATTGCGCCCGCGCCGTACCCGAGCAGCAGGCAGAAGTGGTGCACCTCCCGCGCCTCGCCGGTCTCGACGACGAGCCCGACGCGCGTGCGCGTCTTCGTGCGCACGAGGTGATGGTGCACGGCCGCGGTCGCGAGCAGCGCGGGGATCGGCGCGAGCTCGGCGGTGGCGTACCGATCGGAGAGGATGATGATGTTCGCGCCACCCGCGATCGCGTCGCTCACCTGACGGCGGATCGCGTCGATCGCGTTGCGCAGCGCGTCGCCGCCGCCGAGCACCGGATACAGGCACGACACCGTGACCGGCCGGTAACCGAGCTCGGGCGCCTCGCGGTCGATGTAGCGGAGCTTCGCGAGGTCGTCGTTCGAGATGACCGGGTACGGCAGCACGATCTGCCGGCACGACTCGCTCGTCGGCTCGAGCAGGTTGCCCTCGGCACCGATCGTCGACGACAGCGATGTGACGAGCGCTTCGAAGTTCGCGTCGAGCGGCGGGTTCGTCACCTGCGCGAACAGCTGCTTGAAGTACTCGTAGAGCATGCGGGGGCGATCCGACAGCACCGGCGACGGCGTGTCGGTGCCCATCGACCCGAGCGCCTCGACCGCGTTGCGCGCCATCGGGGCGATGATGAGCCGCAGATCTTCTTGCGTGTAGCCGAACAACCGCTGCTGCTGCACCGCGGAGGAGTGCACCGGCGTGAGCGCGTACTGCGGCGGCAGGTCGTCGAGATGGATGAGTCCCGCGTCGAGCCACAGCTGGTACGGCTGCTCGGCCGCGAGCGTCGCCTTGATCTCGTCGTCGGGCACGAGCCGACCCTGTGCGGTGTCGACGAGGAAGATCTTCCCGGGCTCGAGGCGGCCCTTGGCGACGATGCGCTCGGGCGCGATGTCGAGGACGCCGACCTCGCTCGCCATCACGACGAGGTGGTCGTCGGTGACCCAATAGCGCGACGGCCGCAGCCCGTTGCGGTCGAGCACCGCGCCGATCACGGTGCCGTCGGTGAACGCGATCGACGCGGGACCGTCCCAGGGCTCCATCAGCGACGAGTGGTAGCGGTAGAACGCGCGGTGCGCGGGGTTCATCGAGGTGTGGTTCTCCCACGCCTCCGGGATCATCATCAGCACCGCGTGGTGGAGCGGCCGCCCCGCGAGGTGGAGCAGCTCGAGCGCCTCGTCGAAGCGCGCGGTGTCGCTCGCCGCGGGCGTGCAGATCGGGAACACGCGCTCGAGATCCGGCAGCGCGTCGTGGTGCATCGAGCCTTCTCGCGCGCGCATCCAGTTCTCGTTGCCCTGCACGGTGTTGATCTCGCCGTTGTGCGCGATCACGCGGTACGGGTGCGCGAGCGGCCAGCTCGGGAACGTGTTGGTCGAGAAACGTGAGTGCACGAGGCACAGGGCCGAAGCGGCGCGCTCGTCGGAGAGGTCGGGATAGAAGCCCCGCAGCTGGGGCGCGGTCAGCATGCCCTTGTAGACGAACGTGCGCGTCGACAGCGACGGCACGTACACGCCGAGCTCGTGCTCGAGCCGCTTCCGCACCAGGTAGACGTGACGCTCGAGGTCGATGCCGGCGACCGCGCGTCCGTCACCCGTGCGCTGGGCCACGAAGATCTGCTCGAACGCGGGCATCGCGGCGCGGGCCGACGTGCCGACGCCCGACGGGTCGGTCGGCACGACGCGCGTGCCGAGCAGCGTGCAGCCCTCGTCGGTGAGCAGCTTCGCGATCGCGTCGCGCTGGTCGGCCGCGACCGCGGCGTCGGCCGAGAGGAACACCATCCCCGTCGCGTACTCACCGCGCGGCGGGAGGTCGAAGTCGACGACGCCCCGGAACAACGCGTCGGGCGTCTGGATCAGAATTCCGGCGCCGTCACCCGTGTCCGGCTCCGCCCCGGCCGCGCCCCGGTGCTCGAGGCTGCACAGCGACTGGAACGCGAGCTCGAGAATCGAGTGCGACGCCCGTCCGAGCATGTCGACGACGAAGGAGACGCCGCACGAATCGTGCTCGAAACGGGGGTCGTAGAGGCCCGGTGTGGGCATGCGCGTGACGTCCTCGGCTTGGGAAAACGGTCGTCCGGGTTTGGGGCCGGCCGTTCGCGGGACGTCGATGGCCCTACGGCAGAGCCCGGCGAGTGTACCGGCGAGGGCGCGCCACGACCAACAGTTCCGCGTCATGCACGGCCGGCGTCAGACGCGAGCCGCGTCCCACGACAGGCGCAGCTGCGCTTCCCGCCAGAGCTCGGCGAACGCGGCCGCGGGCGCGCCGTCGGGACTGCGCACCACGATTGGTTGGCGGTACACCGGCATGCGCTCGATCTCGGCCGACATCGGGATCTGCGCCGACAACGTCTCGGGGCGCGCGAGCTGCACGGACTCGACCGTCTCGCGGTGCAGCCGCTTGCGCCGGTCGACCATCGAGAAGAACGGCAGCAGCGTCGGTCGGCCGCGTCCGCTACGGCCCGCCTGCTCGACGCGCGTCACGAGGTCCGCGAGCTGGTCGAGCGCGCGTACCGACAGCGGACCGGGGATCAACGGCACGAGCAGTCCGTCGGCCGCGTCGACGATCTGCTCCGCGAGCCGCCCGGTTCCCGGCGGGCAGTCGAGCACGACGAGGTCGAAGCGCTCGCGCATCGGTCGCAACAGCGTGCGGAGTCGGTGCTCGTCGTCGAGCAGCCGGTCGTAGTTGCGCGCGGAGCGGTCGGCCGGGACGACGGAGAGTCCTTGCCACTGGGTCGGACGCGCCTCGGCAACGAGGTTGCGGCGGCCGCGCACCACGCCCTTCGCGACACCGCGCGGTGCCGGCACCGTCGACAGGCAGTGCGTCGCCGCGCCCTGCGGATCGAGGTCCCACAACACGACCCGCAGCGACCGGGCCGCGAGCGCGGCCAGGTTCACCGCGACCGTCGTCTTGCCCACCCCACCCTTGCCGCTGCACGACGCGACGACCCTCATACGCGCCCGCCCCGTGGTCAGTGCCGATCCGTCGGCCCTTCGGAACCGCCGCAGGTTATGGGCTTTTCACTCGCTGCGCTCGTCCTCGTTTGTGACGCCGCGTAGCGGAATGGCGAAAAGGCCAAGTTTTTCGGCTCAGAATCCGCGCGCGCGACCCCCGGTGATGTAAGGCTTCCCCCGTTCGGTCCGGAAAAACAGGAGGAAACGTGAATCGAAGCCAGCTGGTGACCGCGCTCTCCGAGCGCATCGAGACGACCCGCCGTGAAGCGGACGAGGTGTTGCAGTCCATCGTCGACCTGATCACGGCCACCGTCGCGGCTGGGGAAGACGTCGCCATCTCGGGGTTCGCGAAGTTCCGCCGGGTCGACCGTCCGGCGCGCATGGGACGCAACCCCGCGACCGGTGAGACGATCCGCATCAAGGCGAAGCGCTCGGCGAAGATCACGCCGCTGAAGAACTTCAAGGACGCGGTGCTCTCGGGCAAGGCCCCCGCGGCGAAGAAGGCTCCGGCCAAGAAGGCTCCGGCGAAGAAGACGGCGGCCAAGAAGACGACCGCGAAGAAGACGACCGCGAAGAAGGCTCCGGCCCGCAAGACCGCGGCGAAGAAGGCCCCGGCGAAGAAGGCTGCGAAGCGGGCGCCCGCGAAGAAGGCTGCGAAGAAGGCGCCGGCCAAGAAGGCGGCGAAGCGCCGGTAGTCAGCAAATCATCGGCGTTTTCACGGTGCCCCCGGCCGACGGTCCGGGGGCACCGTCGCGTCGCGGGCCTGGCGCGGTGCGGCAACCCGCGCTCGCGCGCGCTACGGTCACGTACGGCTGCGGCGCCCGGTGACCCCACACATCGGCGCGCTGCGGCCGTTTCTTTTCTCGGGGTCGCTTCGAGACGCGGGCGCGTCAGTCCTCGCCGTCGGGGCGGTCGAGGAGCCATGGCCGCACGAGGATGATCGAGTCCGACGGGAGGTCGGGGTCGAGGCGCATCGAGATGCCGTTCGGCGTCGGCGGCGCGCCGCTCCACTCCTCGACGATCGCGGGCTCTTCGTCCTTCGGCGGCTCGAGCACGTCGCGCAGGCCGAGCATCGACGCCCGCAGGATCATCCCCACGCTCGTGCGCGTGAAGCGATCGACGGGTCGCTCCGGGGCGGGCTCCTCTTCGAGCACGCGCCCAGGGTAGGTCGGTCGAGAATCGCTCCGGAATCGCGGCTTCGCGAAGGCGCTATCGTCAGGTCGTGGCGAACGTACGTTCGAATGCCGTCGCCGCCCCGCCGATGGAGTGGCAGACGTCGTTGCTGGCGAGCGCGCCCGCGCGCCCGTCGATCGACCCGACGTTCGCGTCGCTCCGACGGATCGAGCTCTCGCCCGGCGCGTGGGCCGATCACGCGCCGCTCTGGCTCACCGGCGCCGACGACCTCTTCGGCGCCGTGCTCGCCCGCGCGCCCTGGCACCAACGCACGGTGACGATGCACGGCCGCATCGTCGACGAGCCGCGTCTGCACGCGTGGTACGGCACCGAGCCGCACGCCGACACCGTGCCGCCCGTGCTCGGCGACGCGGCCGACGCGCTGAGCGCGCGCTACGAGCGCGCCTTCACGCACCTCGGCGCCGCGCTGTATCGCGACGGGCGCGACAGCGTCGCCTGGCACGGCGATCGCATCCCGCGCGAGATCGTCGAGCCGGTGGTCGCGATCGTCTCCCTGGGCGGACCACGCACGCTGCGGATGCGGCCGAAGGGCGGCGGTCGCTCGATCCCGTTCGTGCTGCACAGCGGCGACCTGCTCGTGATGGGCGGCACGAGTCAGCGCACGTGGGAGCACAGCGTCCCGAAGGCCGCGCACGCGCTCCCCCGCGTGAGCATCCAGTTCCGTCACGACCTCTGACTGTGCTTTCTGGGCGGGCTCGCAAGCTTCGCCCCGGCCGCCGAGCGACCCGGCCGTTCCGGCGGGAACGATCAGTTTCCAAGTCGACGCGTCTGCACCTTCATCGAGGGGGCGTCGGCGGCGACGGTGCCGACGAAGCCGGGGCCGCAGTCGATCGGCTCGCACGACCAACCGTGGGGTCGCGGCACCGCGTTCGCGAAGCCGCCCGCGATGCCGGTGCCCTGCGCCTTCAAGATCGCCTCGACCTCGGTCCAACGCCGGAGGAATGCCAGAAGTCGCGCGGCGTCGTCGAGCGCGGCCAACGCGACGAGCTCGTCGGCGTCGAAGATGCGGGTCGCGATTCGGTCGAGGTACCGACGCGGCCGCACGCGTTCGACGTCGATGCCGACGCGCGCGCCGGGATCGCTGATCGCGATCGCGCCGAGCCCGCCGGAGTGCGCGAGGCTGAGCGCGACGCCCTCGGCGATCGGACGTCCGCTCGGCTCGCGCTCGATGAAGACGAGGGTCGGATAGACCGCGAGGCGGCTGCCGATCACGACGCGCGCCGCAGTGTCGAGGACGGTCGACGCGCGGCGCGGCTCGACATCGACGATGTCGACGATCACGACCTCGATCGCGAGCGGTTCGCTCACGACGGCGTGAGTGATGCGCGTCGGCGTTCGAGCGCGGCGCGCTCGCGGAGGTTCGAAGCGAGCTCGATCGCGCGGTCGTACGCGGCGCGCGCCGCGACGTCTTCTCCGGCGCGCCGCAGGAGCTCGGCGCGCGCGGCGTGGTACGGGTGGTGCGCGGCGAGCGGTTCCGCGAGCGGTGCGAGTTGCGCCAACCCGGCGCGCGGACCGTCGGCCATCGCGATCGCGACCGCGCGGTTGAGCTCGATGACGGGTCCGGGTGCGAGCTGCGCGAGCACGCCGTAGAGCGCGGCGATCTCGGTCCAGTCGGTCTCGTCGACGCTCGCGGCGGTCGCGTGCAGCGCGGCGATCGCGGCCTGCACCTGGTATTGACCGACGTCGCCCGCGCGTAGCGCGGAGTCGACCAGTGTCTCGCCTTCCGTGATCTCGGCGTGGTCCCAACGACTGCGATCCTGCTGCTCGAGCAGCACGAGGTCGCCGTCGTCGGTGATGCGCGCGGCGCGGCGAGCGTGGTGCAACAACATGAGCGCGAGCAATCCCACGACCTCGGGATCGGCACTGAACCCGCTGCGCACGAGGCGCGTGAGGCGGATCGCTTCGCGACACAGGTCGTCGCGCACGAGATCGTCGCCGGCGGTCGCGGTGTAGCCCTCGTTGAAGATCAGGTAGAGGCAGGCGAGCACGCCCGCAAGGCGTTCCGCGAGCAGCTCGGGCGGCGGCACACGGAAGGGAATGCCGGCGGCGCGGATCTTGCGCTTGGCGCGCACGATGCGCTGCGAGATCGTCGGCTCGCTCACGACGAACGCGCGTGCGAGCTCGGATGTGCTGAGTCCCGCGACCGCCTTGAGCGTGAGCGCGACGCGCGTCTCGATGGGGAGCGACGGGTGGCAGCAGGTGAACAGCAGGCAGAGGCGGTCGTCGTCGATCGGCGCGGGTGCGAGCTCGGCCGGGACCGCCGGCGTGTCCCGTTCGAGCTGTTCGACCTTGCGCGCGAGGGTCGCATCGCGGCGCACGCGATCGAGCGCCTTCCGGCGCGCGGTCGTCGTGATCCACGCCGCGGGGTTGTCGGGAACGCCGGACCGCGGCCACGTCTCGAGCGCGGCGGTCAGCGCGTCCTGCGCGGCGTCCTCGGCGAGCGCGAGATCGCCGAAGCGCCGCGTCAGGCCGGCGACGACGTGTCCCCACTCGAGCCGGACCGTGCGCTCGATCGACGCGTGGACGGCGCCGGGGAGAGGATCGCGACGGCGGTCGGGCACGCCGTGATTCTGCTCCCCCCGGATGACCGGCCGGGCCGGCAGGACCGCGGTCACATCGCGGAGTAGTCCTGCACCGGCCGCACTTCGATCGCGCTGTGCTGCACGCTCGGGATCTTGGCCGCCCACGCGATCGCGGCGTCGAGGTCGGCGACGTCGACGATGTAGTAGCCCGCCAGGTGCTCACGGGTCTCGGCGAAGGGGCCGTCGCTCGTGAGCGTCTCGCCCTTGCGCACGCGCACGGTCGTGGCGGTGTCGGGGCCGTGCAGCGGGTCGCCACCCACGATCACGCCGGCGCCCACGAGCTCCTCCGTGAAGGTGCCGTACGCCCCGTGCTCGGCGCGCTGCTCCTCGGAACCGTCCTTCGGCGCACTCTTCGGGTCGACGTAGATCAGCAGCATGTACTTCATCGGGCCTCGTTCCTCCTGGCCGCCCGGCGGCGGCATCGTGTTCCCGACGAACGGCGCCGCCGGATTTCGACCTCGGTCGCGAGATTCTCGCGGCTCGGGTCATCGGTATGGCGCCCCCCGAGCGTCAGAGTGAGCAGACCATGACCGCCGACGAGCGAGCGCCGAGCTTCGATGCCGCCTTCCCACTGCTGTTCCGCCATGCCTTCGTCGTCGCCGTGCGCATCCTCGGGGATCGGGGCGACGCCGAGGACGCGGCGATCGAGGCCACTGCCCGCGCCCACCTGCACTGGCGCCGCATCGGCCGCGCGCCGTACCCGTGGCTCACGCGGGTGAGCGCCAACCTTGCGATCGACGAGCTGCGGCGGCGACGCCGGCGGCCACCGACGAGCCCGGACTCCGGCGTCGAGGCCGCGGCACCGGAGCTCGGGCGGGACGAGCAGCTCGACCTCCGGCGCATCCTCGAGACGCTCCCCCGCCGGCAACGCGAGGTGCTCGTGCTCCACTACTTCGACGACCTCACGCACGACGCGATCGCGGCCGCGCTGTCGACCACCGCCGGCACCGTGAAGCAGCACCAGTCGCGCGGGCTCGGCGCGCTGCGGCGCGCGCTCGGAAAGGAAGACGACGATGGCTGACGGTCGCGACGACCTGCCGCTCGACTGGCCGACGTCCGAACAGCGGACACGCGTCGACGCGCGCGTGCGCGCGTTGCGGCACGGCCGGCTCGCGCGACGGTCGGCCGCGGCCGCGGTGGTCGTCGCGCTCGTCGTCGGGCTGCTCGTGGTCGTGCGCGGCGGAACGTCGAGCTCGGTTCGCACCGCGGCCTCGGCCCCGTCGACGACGGCGGCGATCGCGCCGGTGCCCACGACGACGCAGCCCCTGGTCGGTGTCGCCGAGCCCAAGGGCTGGCGCCTCGTCGACTACGGCGACGCGCGGTTCGCCCTTCCTCCCGGTTGGTCCGCCGACGGCCCCGGCTCCTCTTCGTGCGCGCCGCTCACCAACACCGGCGTCACGCTCCGACACGACGGGCCCGACTGCGCGTACGTCTCGGTCGAGCCGTTCTCGCAGCTGCGCGAGCTACCTGGCCGCCCCGCGCTGACGATCCACGGCATCGACCTGTATCTCGAGCCCGGCAGCCCGCTCTGGATCGACTACGCGGTTCCGGCGCTCGGTCTGCACGTCTACGTGCACCAGCCGACCGAGGCCCGGCGCGTGCTCGACACGCTGACGCTGTCGACGCGCCGGGTCGTGCTCGATTCGACCACGTGGCCCTCGGTGCCGCGCGACTGGAAGACATTGAGCTTCGGTGACGTGACACTGTCGGTGCCCCCCGCGATGAACATCACGCAACTCGGCCCGAACACGATCGCGCCGGGCGCGTGCAGCGCGGTGCCGTTCCCCGAGTCGGGCGCGTACCTCGGCAGCGGCGCGGGCATCACGTTGAACTGCCCGATGATTCCGGCCGGCGTCGTCCCCGTCCCGACGGACGGGGTGTGGATGCGCCCCGCCGACAAGGGGGCGATCCCGCCGCTGCCGGTCGACCGCACCATCCGCAACGGCCGGGCCGGCCTGGCCGTCAAGTTCGTCCCGGGCTACGGCGTCCTGGATCTCGAACCGGCGTTCGACGTGACGATCCTGGGTCGCGACGGTCGCCGCTCGACGACGACCGTCCGCGTCGGGCTCGGAGCGAACCCCGAGATCGCCCGCACGATCATCGGCTCGATGCGCCCGGCGGGTCGCTCGAACTGATCGAGAACAGTGACGCGCCCGCGTCACTTCGATCGATCAGTTCCGCGAAAGGCCTGGTCAGTGGCCGATGAGGCGTTCGGTGATCGTGCGGCCGGTGAGGGGGCGGCCGGTGCGGGCCGCCTTCTCGTCGAGCTTCAGCGACGCGTTCTGCAGGTACCGCGCCGCGAGGAAGCGCAGCGGCTCGGGTTCCCACGGGCGCGATTGGTGCCCGACCATCGGCAGGTGCGTGATCTCGGAATCGGTGCCGGTAATGAGATCCGCGAGCACGCGCCCGCTCAGGTTCGTCGCCGCGACGCCCTCACCGGTGTAGCCGTGCGCGGTCGCGATGCCGGACGCGCGGTCGTAGCGCATCGTCGGGATCCAGTCGCGCGGCACACCGACCGTGCCGCCCCACGCGTGCGTGGTGCGCACGCCGGCGAGCGACGGGAACCACTCGACGATCGACCGCCGCAGGCGCTCGTGGGTCTCCGCGTGGCGGTCGAACTCGGGCCGGATCGCAGATCCGAAGTGGTACGGCGCGCCGCGCCCGCCGAACAGGATGCGGCCGTCGCGCGTGCGCGAGAGGTAGTCGACCGTGAGCGCTTGCGAGTTGACGACGGCGCGGTGCGTCCAGTGGATCTCGTCGAGCTGCGCGTCGGTCAACGGCTCGGTCAGCACGATCAGCGAGTAGATCGGCAACACCGCGCGCCGGTAGCCGGGGAGCTGCGCCAGGTACGACTCCCCCGCGAGCACGACGACGTTCGCGCGCACGTCGCCGGACGCGGTCTCGAGCGCGGGATGCGAACCGCTGCGCACACCGGTCACCGCCGTCTGCTCGACGATCGTCGCGCCACTGCGCTCCACGGCACGCGCGAGCCCACGCACGAGTCGGCCGGGATGGATCGCGGCCGTGGCCGGGAACCATACTGCGCCTTCGACGCCGGTCACGTCGAGCTTGGCGCGCGCCGCATCGCGGTCGAGGCGGTGCACGAATCCCGACCGGCCGAGGTCGTCGTAGCGCCGTTGGATCGCGTCGAGCGACGGCAGCTGATGCGCGCCGAGCGCGAGCGAGAGCTCGCCGTCCTTCTGGTAATGCGCGTCGATGCCCTCGGCCGCCGCCGTCGCACCGACCGCATCGACGGTCGCGACCATTGCGTCGTGCACCGCGATCGCCGCGTCCTTCCCCCAGCGGTGCTGCAACAGATCGGGACCGGCGCCGAAGCCGAACGTGCACCACGCGCCGTTGCGGCCCGACGCGCCGAAGCCCGCGATGTCGCGCTCGACGATCACGATGCGCAACGACGGGTCGCGCGCGAGCAACGAGTGCGCGGTCCACAGCCCGGTGAAGCCCGCGCCCATGATCGCGACGTCGGCGTCGACGGAAGCGTCGAGCGGCGCGCGCGGCGTCAGGTCGTCGCCGCAGCTCTCGAGCCAGTAGCTGACCTGTGAGTAGTCCACCGGCCGGGCAGCCTACGAGGCCACCGTTTCGCGCGGGAGCGGGCCGGTCGCTGTGCAACGCCGCCCGACTCGGGCCCGACTCGTCGCGTGAGGCGTCAGGAGCGGCGAGCGGAGCGAGTGCGACAATGAGCGCGTGCTGACCATTGCTTCGGACGCGCATCGCGCGCACGCGCCGCAGGGCGCGGTGCTCGACCAGGGCACGCCCATCGCGGCGCCCGAGGTTCCGGAGCGCGCCGAGCGCATCGTCGCCGAGATCCGGGCGCGCGCCCTCGGTCCGATCCAGGCGCCGACGGCTCACGGCCTCGACCCGGTGCTGCGCGTGCACGCGCGCGACTACGTCGAGTTCCTCGAGACCGCGTACGACGAGTTCGTACGCGTGACCGGTGCCGCGCCGGGCACCGAGCTGACCGCGTACGCGCGGCCGGTTCGCGGACAGCCCGCGACACGTGACACGGCCGTACACCCGATCGCCAAGATCGGCTGGTACTCGCACGACACCGACCCAATCGTCGCGGGCACGTGGGCGGCCTCGATCGCGGCCGTCGACATCGCGCTGACGGGAGTCGACGAGATCCGCGCCGCGGGCCGCGGCGGCGTCTACTCGCTGTGCCGCCCGCCCGGCCATCACGCCGCGCACGACGGCCTCGCGGGCTACTGCTACCTCAACAACGCCGCGATCGCGGCACGCGCGTTGAGCGACGCCGGCGCGCGCGTCGCGATCCTCGACGTCGACTTCCATCACGGCAACGGCACACAGGCGATCTTCGATCGCGATCCGAATGTGTTCTTCGCGTCGCTGCACGCCGATCCCGTCGACGACTACCCGTACTTCTCGGGTTTCGCCTCCGAACGCGGCACCGCGGAGGGCGAAGGCACGACACTCAACCGTCCGCTCCCGCCCGGCACCGAGTGGTCCACGTACGGGGCCGCGCTCGCCGACGCGCTCGGCGCGATCCGCGCCTTCGGCTGCGACACCCTTGTCGTGTCGCTCGGCGTCGACACTGCACTCGAGGACGTCGACTCGTTCCGCCTCACGGGCGACGACTTCCACCGGCTCGGCGCGGCCATCGCATCGTTGCAGCGACCGACGCTCTTCGTGCAGGAAGGCGGCTACTGCCTCGACGTCATCGGCCGCAACGTCGTGAACGTGCTGACTGCCTTCGAGACGTCACTCGCCCAATGAATCGAAACGCGCGTTGAACGGCGGGAGCACGAGCAGCCGTTCGGGCGTGGCGCTCGGCGACCAGTCGTAGGCGCGGATCTCGTCGAGCGTCCGCCGGCCGGTGACCGCGCGCGCGAGCTCGAACGTCGAGGCCCGCAGCGTTACGGCGGGCTCGACCGTCCCGGACGTCGATTCGCGGCCGTCGTGCGCGAACCGCACCGCGCGGTCGCCGGTCTCGTCGTAGGTGCGGCCGAGCGCGGTCACGACGTACGCGAACCCGAGCGTGAGCGCGTCGGAGTCGCGCGCGCCGGGCGCGCCCAACACCTGGCGCAGGTCGTGCTCGTGCGTGACCGTGTCGGCGATGAGCTGCCCGGTGATCGCGGTCGGCAGCGCGAGCACGAAGGCGTCGAGCTGCGGGCCGGATGCGTCCCACTCTGCGAGCAGATCGTCGATCGAGCGATCCCGGCGCGTGTCGACCTGAACGGCCGTCCAGTCGTCGCCGCCGGCGTCGGCGACGTTGCCGCTCACGACGTCGGTCGCGACGCCGACGACGTGCGCGAGCACGTCACGCGCCCGCCAGGCCGGAGTCGCCGGCGCGCCTGCGTCGAGCGCGCCGGGCGCCGCCTTCTGCACGAGCGCGGTGATGCGCTCGCGCGTCGTCCGGTACGCCTCCGAATGCGCGATCTGATCGGGCGTCGGTCCGCCGTTCATCCCACCACCCCTGCCTCGAGCCGCCTCGGCGCGCAGAGTACGGCGAGCGCCGCGGCGCAGGCGACTCCGAGCATGAGCAGCCCGCCGATCGAGCGGTGCGCGAGCGGGCCCCACGCGAGCGCGCCGACGCCGACCGAGCCACCGAAGCCCATGATCCAGAGGGCGGTGACGCGTCCGCGCACCGCCTCCGACACGTACTCCTGGAGGACCGTCGACAGCGAGGTGATGACGACGAAGTACGCGTAGCCGAGCGCGAACGCGATCTCGAACGAGAGCGCAGCGACGCGCACCACCCCGAACAGCGCGAGCAGGACCGCGAACGCGACCAGACCCGGGCGCACGAGCGATGCCTTCGAGCGCCGGGCGAGGATCGAGCCGACGCTCACCGCTCCGCACGCGGCGCCGAATCCGAAGGACGCGTAGAGCAGTCCGTACGCAGTCGACTTCGGCGAGATCCCGAAGTGCTCGGTGGCCAGAACCGGCATGAACGAGATGAAGTTCAAGGAGATGAACGAGAACGTGAAGAGGACGAAGAGCACGATGCTGAGCAGTCGATCGGCGATCGCGATGCGGACTCCCGACATCAGACGCGCCGCACCCCGTTCGGTGATCCCCGCATCGACGCGTCGCGGGTACTTCGCGGCGAGCAGGCTGTAGACCGCGGCGAGGTACGTGAGCGCGTTGATCGCGAACACCGGGGACGCGCCGAAGCGCGCGTAGATCAGCGCCGCGATCGGCGGTCCGATGACTCGCGACAGGTTCATCTGGACGGACGCGAGCGCGACCGCTCCGGAGAGATCCTCGCGTGGAACCAGCGACGGCATGATCGCGCTCATGCCCGGTCCGCCGACCGCGTTCGCGATACCGATCGCGAGCACGCAGAGGAAGATCGCGACCGACGACGGGTGATGACCGAGCGCGAGCACTGCCAGCACGATCGCGAGCGCGAGCTGTACGACCTGCGCGGCGACCAGCAGCGTGCGGCGGTCGAGCGTGTCGGCGAGCACGCCGCTCACCGTCGACAGGAAGAGGAGGGGCCCGAGCTGTGCGAACGCGAGAAGGCCGACATACGTCGCGGAGTGCGTGAGCACCAACCCGTACGCGCCGAGCAGCACGTTCTGCATCCAGGTGCCGATGTTCGACGCGAACACGCCGCTCCAGAAGACACGGAAGTCGCGGTTGCGGAGCGCGGCGCGCGCGGTGCCGCGCTCGAGCGCGACGTCGCCGTCGATCAGCGCATCCGACACCCGCTCCGAGTCGGCATCGTCGGAGCGGTGCACCTGCATCGACGCCACGCTAGAGGAGCGTGCCGGGTTGACCGGAATGCGATTCCGGGGGGAGGGTGACACCGATGTTCGACCTGATCGTCGTCGGAGGAGGCGTCGTCGGCGCGTCGGCTGCGTACCGCGCGGTCGGGCTCGGCGCGCGCACGCTCCTCGTCGACGTCCACCACGAGGGCCGCGCGACCGATGCGGGCGCGGGCATCGTGTCGCCCGAGACCGAGATCCGCGACGGCTCGCCTCGCCAGGCGATGGTCGACGCGACCGCCGCGCACTACCGCGCGCTCATCGACTCGCTCGCCGCCGACGGCGAGCGCGACACCGGCTTCGTGCAGTGCGGGAAGCTCGTGATCGCGCGCGACGAGCGCGAGGCGAAGATGCTCGAGGGCTATCTGAAGCTCCTGCACGACGCGGACCGACCGGGCGCGGTGCCCGCGCCGGGAACGATCGAGGAGATCAGCGCGGCGGACGCGCACGCGCGCTTTCCCGTGCTCGGCCCGGTGGTCTCGGCGTTCTTCTCGCACTCGGCGGCGCGTGTCGACGGCCGTCAGCTCACGGCCGCACTGCTGCGCGCCGCGGTCGCGCGCGGGCTCGAGCAGGAGACGACGGCCGTCACCGACTTCGTGATCGACGGCGATCGCGTCACCGGCGTCGAAGTCGACGTCGACGGACGCGCGATCGCGGCGAAGGCCGTGGTCGTCGCGGGCGGCGCGTGGACGCCGGCACTCGGCGAACGGCTCGGCGTGACGCTGCCGGTCGTGCCGCAGCGCGGGCAGATCGCACATCTTCAACTCGACGGCGTCGACACCGCGGCGTGGCCGGTGCTCTCCCCACTGCACGATCACTACATGGTCGCGTGGCCCGGCGGTCGCGTCGCGTGCGGCGCGACGCACGACGACGTCGGGTTCGATCCGCGCGTCACGTTCGAAGGAGTGCGCGAGATCATCGACCGCGCGCTCGCGATCGCGCCCGGTCTCGCGGATGCAACCGTGCTCGAGGTCCGCGTCGGATTGCGACCGGTCTCGACGACCGGCATGCCGGTGCTCGGCGCGATCCCGGATCGGCCGGGCGCGTTCGTCGCGACCGGTCACGGCGCGAGCGGCCTGACGTTCGGTCCCTGGAGCGCGAGCGCGGTCGTCGACCTCGCGCTCGACATCGAGACGACGGTCGATCTCAGTGCTTTCGCGCCGCCGGTACCGGCCGCGCGCTGACCCAACCCGAGGAGAACGTGTCATGAGCCCCTTCGGATACGACGGCCAGCGGGTCGTGCTCACCGGCGCCGCGACCGGTGTCGGCGCGGCGACGACGCGCATGCTCGCCGACCTCGGCGCCGAGGTGCACGCCCTCGACGTCGCCGACGTCGAGGGACCGATCGAGCACTTCTACCGGTGCGACGTCTCCGATCCCGCCGCCATCGCGTCCGTCGTCGCCGAGATCGGCGCGCCGATCCACAAGCTCTTCAACATCGCGGGTGTGCCGCAGACGCGGCCGCCCGAGATGGTGATCGGCGTGAACTTCCTCGGCCTGCGCGAGCTCACCGAGACGGTGCTGCCGCTGATGCCCGCCGGTGGCGCGGTCGCGCACGTCGCGTCGATCGCGGGCATGGGGTGGCCGAACCGGCTCGACGTCGTGCGCGAGCTCGTCGAGACGGCCGACTTCGCGGCGGGCGCGCAGTGGGTCGACGCGCACCTCGGCGAGCAGGGCGACCCGTACTTCTTCTCGAAGGAGTGCGTGGTCGTGTACACGATGCTGCGCGCGCGACCGTGCTGGTTCGACGGCCGCATCCGCATGAACTGCGTGAGCCCGGGCCCGATCGAGAGCCCGATGATGCCGGACTTCCGGACCGCGATGGGCTCGAACACGATCGACTGGACCGCGGCGCAGTCGGCGGGCCGGCTCGCGACACCGTCGGAGATCGCACCCGCGCTCGTGTTCGTCAACGCCGACGAGAGCTCGTACGTGAACGGCCTCAACCTCGTCGTCGACGCCGCGTTCGGCGCCGCGAGCACGATGGGCCAGGTCGACTACGCCGCGCTGACCGCCTGACCGCGCGCCCCTCACGCGTGCCCGGACGACCGGGGCGATCAGCCCGGAGCGAGGGGCGTGTCGCCGATCACGTGGCGCTCGCGCAGGGCGGCGAGCTCGTCGGCGGTGACACCGATCTCGCGCAGCACTTCGTCGGTGTGCTGGCCGAGCGTCGGTGCGGGCGCGCGCCAGTACGTCGAGGGCCCGGCCGACATCGTCATCGGGAACGTCGGGTAGTCGTGGCGCCCGACCAACGGATTGTCGATCGACTGGAAGAACTTCCGAGCGACGAGCTGCGGATCGTCGACCGCGAGATGGCCGGCGATCACGGGCCACGCGGCGATGCCGTCGGCGCGCAACGCCGCGGCCGCGTCCTCCTTCGTGCGCGCCGCGCACCATTCGGCGCGCGCCGCCACGGGCATTGCATCGGCGTCGAGATCGAGCGCGATCCACTCGTCGTCGCCCGCGCAGCGGTACACGCCGCCCTCGCCGCGCCGGCCCATGAGCTCGCCGTACTCCGAGAACCGAATGACCTGCTCGGCTGTGGTCGCGATTGCGACCTCGATCATCGGCATCTCGACGAGGCCGCCCTCGCCGGTGTGGTCGCGCCGCGCGAGCGCGGCGACCAGCGCAAGCGCGACGTGCGTGCCCACCATCGGGTCGACCACTCCGCCCGCGATGATCGGCGGGCCACCCTCGTAACCGGTCACCCACGCCATGCCGGTGAGCTGCTCCATCGTCTGCGCGAAGCCGGGACGATCGCGCCACGGGCCCGACAGCCCGAACGCGGGCAGCCGTAGCATCACGACGTCGGGCTTGATCGCGCGCACCGCGTCGTACGAGAAGCCGAAGTCGTCGAGCACGCGCGGCGTGAAGTTCTCGACGACGACGTCGGCCGTCTCGATCAGACGACGCGCGAGCGCGCGCCCCTCCTCCTGCGAGAGGTCGAGCGTGATCCCGCGCTTCGCGAGATTCGCGGCGTGGAACAGTCCCGACTTCTCGAAGTACTGCGCGTCCTGCGACGCGCGAACGGCCGCGCTGAAGCGGATGCCGTCGGGCCGCTGCACGGACTCGACCTTCACGACGTCGGCGCCCATGGCGGCAAGCCATGCGGTCGCGAACGGGCCGGACCAGAACGCCGTGAAGTCGATCACGCGCACGCCCGCGAGCGGACGGTCACCCACTTCGGCGGGTGCGCGATCGCCGGAGGCACGCGCGGTCCACGGCGTCACCCCGGCTTCCGGGGCCGTCGGGGCCGCCACGAGCTCGCGATCCGCGATCCCGTGGAAGCGGAACGGTGCTCGCGGCCGTACGAACGACGCGCCCGGCTGCGCGACGAACACCGCGCGCGACTTCAGCTGGTCGAGCTGGGGCAGCAACTCTCCGTTGCTCACGACCGCGACGGGCACGCGCGCCGCGCTGCACGCGTCCTCGATCTCGTCGGCGGTGTGCGCACGCGTCCAGCCGTGGAGGAGACCGTTCACCTCCTGCGCACGCATGAAGCGCCCGATCATCGTCGTGAGCTGATCGTCGTCCTTCAGATCGTCGCGACCCATCGCCCCGAGCAGCGCGCGCCACTGCGCGGCCGTGATCGTGGTGATGCCGACGTAGCGGTCGTCGCCCGTCGGCTCGTTGCCGGGGATCATCACGAACCGGAACGTCGTGCCGCGACCGCCGGGAAAGTGCGCGAGCAGCGTCGGCACCGTGAGCATCGTGAGCTGCATCGCCTCGAGCTTCGACACGTCGACGAGCTCGGCGCGCCGCGTCTGCTCCGCGCGCCGCCACGCGGTCGCGGCACCGAGCGCGGCGAACGCACCGGCCACGTACTCACCGATGCGACCGCCGACGGTGAGCGGCGTCTGCCCCATGTGCCCGTGGCCGGACAGCGCACCCGACCGGGCCTGGAGCACCGGCTCGGGCAGGTCGAGCCCGTCGTCGGGACCACCATGCCCGAGCGCCGACACCTCCACGACGACGAGCGGACCGACGCCGGTCGCCGCCGCGCGCCCGCGCTCGCGCAACGAGGTCACCAAGGCCGCCGACAACGCGTCCGGCGACGGATCCGACAGCAACACGACATCGGCGCCGTCGACCCACGCGGCCGCGTCGCCGAAGACCGCGCGCTGCGACGTCCGCAGGTACGCGTGGAGCGCGCCGTGCGGGTCGTCGCGTCGCAACGCATCGCCGCCGGGCGGCTCCCAATGCACGACCTGCGCGCCGAGATCGGTCAGGAGCTTCGCCGCGTACGCGGGCGCGAGCCCGCTCGACAGGTCGAGGACACGCAGGTCGTCGTAGATCATGCGCGCGGCGGCAGCTCGAGCCCATAGAGATCGACCGCGTTCGTGTGCACGAACGTGCGCACCTCGTCGAGCGGGAGGCCGCGGAACACGCGCTCGATCGTGACACGCGAGTTGGGCCAGTCGCAGCCGGTGTGCGGGTAGTCGGTCGACCAGAGCAGGTGCGCGCCGTTCATGCGGTAGCGCAGCTCCATCCCGACCGTGTCGATCATGAACGTCGCCCAGAGGTTGCGGTGGAAGAGCTCGCTCGGCATCGCGCGCATCTTCTCGGTCGCGCCGGTGAACCAGCGGTAGCGGAGGAACATGTCGTCGAGCTGCTCGGTGAGGGTCGGGATCCAGCCGATGTTCGACTCGACGAGCACGACCTTGAGCCGCGGGAACTGCTCGAAGATGCCCGAGAAGATCAGGGAGCACGCGACCGGCAGCGCCTGCGAACCGGCCTTCGCGGCGCCCGTGATGCCGAGGAACGACAGCTCGTGCGTATCGGGCCACTTCATGCCCGGGCGGGAGGGAACGAAGCTGCCGATGTGCACCGCGACCGGCAGCCCGATCTCCTCCACGAGCGCCCAGAACGGCGCGTCCTCGGGTTGCGCGTTCAGCGTCCCGTTCGGGAAGGCGCTGATCACCACGCCCTTGTGTCCGAGCGCGAGCGCCGCGTGCAGCTCGGCGATCGCGTCGTCGACACCGGTCGTCGGGATGATCGCCTGGCCGATGAGTCGGCCCTCGCCGCCCGCGCAGAACTCCGCGAGCCATTCGTTGTACGCACGCACGCACGCGAGTTGGAGCTCGCGCTCGTCGGCGTAGAGGCGCGCGCCCGAGAGCGTCACCGACGGGTACAGCACCTGCGCCCAGATGCCGTCGGCGTCGAGATCGCCGAGGCGCGCCTTGGGCTCGAACGATCCGGGCCGGATCTCGGAGTAACGGAGCCCCTCGGGACGGAACTGCGGGAAGCTCAGGCCCGCGGTCGCGGTGAGGCCGAGCGCGCGCGAGCGCTTGCCGTCCTCGAACGACCAGAAGTCGCCGTCGTCGGTGTGCAGCACCTTCGGCGCGCGGTCGCGCCAGCGCGCCGGGACACGCGTCTGCCAGAGATCGGGGGGCTCGTTGACGTGCGCGTCGGCGTCGACGATCGGGACGTCGAGGTCGAAGCAGTCGGTGAACGTCGTCTTCATGCGTTGCTCGCAAGCTCGAACATGGCGACGGTGACCGCCTTGCCCGGAACCGTCGGGAACGTGAGCGGACGGAACACCGCGCGCACGGGCGCGTCGGCCCGGAGCGTCGACGGCTCGGCGTCGACGATGTACGTGCAGAGCCGCACCGCGGGATCCTCGGCGAGCGCGACGAGCGCGGTCACGAACGGAACCGCTTCCTCGAACGCGGGCAGGAACGCTCGGCGCAGGACGGCCCACGAGAACAACGTGCCGTGGCCGCTCACCGCGGTCCAGCGCGGCGCGTCCGTCGATCCGCACGCCACGCACTCCGCCGCCGGGTACCAGACGAACCGCGCGCACGAATCGCAGCGCGGGATCACGAGCTCACCGCGCGCGGCGCCCGCGAAGAACTCGGCGGTCAACGGGTCGTCGACGTCGGGCAGCGGGAAGTCGGCGCGCTTGATCGCCATCGCGGCCTCAGCGGTCCTTCGTGAGCACGAGCGTGCTCGCCATGTGTCCGGTGTAACCGCCGTACACGCCGACCTCGCAGTTCGGCACCTGCGCGGCCGCGACACCACGAAGCTGCTTCACGACCTCGATGACGTGCGCGATTCCGAGCACGTACGCGTGCGACAGGAGTCCGCCGTGCGTGTTGAACGGCAGCTTGCCCGCGTCGTGATGCAGCGTGTCGCCCTCGACGAACGCGCCCGCGTCACCCTTCGGACAAAAGCCCATGTCCTCGATCTGCATGAGCGACACGACGGTGAACGGGTCGTAGACGGTGAGCAGATCGACGTCGGACGGCGAGAGGTCGGCCATCGCGAACGCGCCCGGCGCGCTGAACACTTGCGGCGTGCTCGTGAACTCACGCTGGAGCGCCCAGTGGGTGCCGCTCCCCGAGTAGCCCTCGCCCACTCCCCTGACGACGATCGGGTCCGCGCGCAGATCACGCGCGCGCTCGGTGCTCGTCGTCACGTACGCGGCGCCGCCGTCGGAGATGAGGCACGAGTCGAGCAGCCGCAGCGGCTCCGCGAGCATCGGCGCCGCGAGGTAATCCGACATCGCCATCGGCCGGCCGTGCATCACGGCTTCGGGATTGAGGTTCGCGTGCCGCCGCGCCGCGAGCGCGATCGCACCGAACTGCTCCTCGGTCGTGCCGAACTCGATCGTGTGCCGGCGCATGATCGTGGCGAAGTAGACCGGCTGCGGGAACCAGCCGAACGGCACCTCGAGGTTCTGCTTCAGCGACTGCGCGGCGTGCACCTCGCCGGGGCCACCCGTCATCGAGCCGCGCTGCGTCGCCCACGCGACCGAGAACACGTTGAGCACGTGCTTGGCCGTACGTTCCTCGATCGCCTTCGCCGCGAGGTACGGCGCGGTTGCAGCCCATGCCATGCCGCCGCCCCACGGCGACGACCAGACGTCGTGGGTCGTACCGAAGTGCTCGTGGAACGCGGCGACGTCGAAGTCGGCGAACGCACCCGAGTACGTGAGCCCGTCGATGTCGTGCGGCTCGAGGCCCGCGTCCGCGATGGCGCGTTCGGCGGCCTCGGCCGCGATCTCGCGCGCGGTGCGGCCCGACGCCTTCGTGTACGCGGTCTCGCCGATGCCCGCGATCGCGACCTGCCCCGACACGTCGTCGAGCGCGTTCGCGTACCCCCAGTCGGCCTCGGTCGCCGTCA
>DATBAK010000036.1 GCA_036271555.1 Acidimicrobiia bacterium | reverse complement strand
CCGGAACAGCCGCCGCGCCGGTGGGCTGAGCACGACGGCGGGCCGATCCCACCCGCCGTCGCCGCCGAGGTCGGCCGCGATCGCGGCGTACCCCGACGACGCCGGTGCGTCCTGCGCGAGCGCGAGGACGACATCGGACGGATGCAGCAGCGGGTGCGCGCCGTCGCGGATCAGCGTGTTGCAGAGCTCCGCGGCCGGGTTGCGACGCGAGCCGGGGACGGCGAAGACCTCGCGGTGGTACTCGATCGCCCAGTCGACGGTGTAGCGCGACCCGCCCGTTGCCGTCGCTTCGACCACCACCACGGCATCGCTCAGCGCCGCGATGATGCGATTGCGGATCGGGAAACGCGATCGCGAGGGCGGCACGCCGAAGCCGTGCTCCCCGACGAGGAGACCGTGCCGCCGCACGCCGTCGAACAAGGCCTTGTGGCGGCGCGGATAGTCGGCTTCGAGGCCCGTGGCGACGACACCGATCGCGCCGCCCCCGACCTCGAGCGCGCCCCGGTGTGCCGCGCCGTCGACGCCGAGCGCGAGCCCGCTGACGACCGTGATCCCCTGCTCGGCGAGAAACCGACCGATCGCGTGCGCGTCCGCAAGCCCGCCGGGCGTCGCCGCGCGCGTGCCGATGACCGCGACTCGAGGGCGGTCGAGAACTTCGGGCCGGTCGCCCTCGGCGAAGAGGACCGCGGGAGCGTCGCGGAGCTCGAGGTCGATCGGAAACCCGGGCCGGCCGGCCGCGAACACCCGAGCGCCGCGTTCACGTAGTTGCGACTCGACGCGATCGGGGTCGACATCACGCGCCCACCGGCGCGCGATCGCGTCGCCGTTCGGCTCGGCGGCGAGCGCCGGTGATGCGCGTCCGGCGCGTACGGCTGCGAGCGCGCCGGCGGGACCGCCGAAGTGGGTGAAGAGCCGGTGCAGGCGCGACGGCGTCGCGCTGCGGAGGCTCGCGAGCGCAGCCGCGGCAATCGCGTCGGCGTCGAGCGCACCCGGCGCGAAGCCGGAAGTGGTCGTGGCGATCACAGCACGTCCTCGCGCAGCTCGGCGGCCTCGAGGAGATCGAGGTCGTTGACGTCGTCACGGTCGTCGAGATCGGCGATCGTGCGCGCGACGCGACGGAGTCGCACGATCCCGCGCGCGCTCAGCTCGCGTTCGCTCGCGATGACGCGCTCGAGCTGCGCGGTCGACGCCGGCAACGGCGAATCTCGTTCGAGCGCGCTCGCGGGCACGTGCGCGTTCCGCTCCCACGCGCGTCCGCGGTACCGGCGTTCCTGACGCGCGACGGCGACCCCGACGTGGGCGCGGATCTCCGCGCTGGTCGGGCCGACGGGCTCGTGGGGCCCCGGAGTGTCCAGCACGAGCCGGAGGTCGAACCGGTCGAGGAGCGGTTCGGAGAGCCGCCGGCGATAGCGGTGCCGTTGCGAATCGCTGCAGCGACAGTTCCGGCGTGCGAGCCCGCACGGACACGGGTTGCAGCACGCGACCAGCAGCACGTCGGCCGGGAGATCGAGCGTCGCTCCGTTGCGGCTGATGCGGACGACCCGCTCCTCGAGCGGTTGCCGCAACGACTCCAAGGCCGCCGGTCCGAACTCCGCGAGCTCGTCGAGGAAGAGCGTTCCTCGATGCGCGAGCGTGAGCTCGCCGGGCCGGATCCGACCGTTGCTGCCGCCGCCGATCAGCGCGGCCGTCGAGCTGCTGTGGTGCGGTGCGCGCAGCGGTCGGTCGCGCAGCAACACTCCCGACGGCGCCAAGCCGGCGACCGAATGGATGCGCGTCACCTCGAGTGCCTGCTCGGGATCGAGGGGCGTGCGGATCGAGGGCAGCCGTCGGGCGAGCATCGTCTTGCCCACGCCGGGTGGACCGACCAACAACAAGTGGTGTGATCCCGCGGCGGCGATCGCGAGCGCGCGGCGCGCGCCGGCGAGGCCGCGCACCTCGGAGAGATCGGGCGCGTCCGGATCGGGCGGCGGAGGCGGGGGTGCCTCGGGCGGATCGGGCCAGGGAAGCTCGCCCTTCAGACAGTCGCGGAGCTCGGCGAGCGAGCGCGCCGGTCGCACGGTCACTCCGTCGACGAGCATCGCCTCGGCCGCGACGCCCGCGGGCACCACGATCTCGTGCACGCCGACACCGCGGAGCGCGTCCACGAGCGCGAGCGTGCCGGGGATGTCGCGAACGCCGCCGTCGAGGCCGAGCTCACCGAGCACGCCGACGCCGTCGAGCGCGCTGTCGGGCAGATCGTCGGACGCGACCAGCAGCCCGACCGCGACCGCGAGCTCGAGCCCGGAGCCGGTCTTGCGCACCGCCGCGGGCGCGAGGTTGACGGTGATGCGGCGCTGCGGCCAAGGAAGCGACGACGACAGGAGCGCGGCGCGGACGCGCTCGCGCGACTCGCGTCCCGCGGCGTCGGGGAGGCCCACGACGCAGTAGCCGGGCAGACCGTTGCTGACGTGCACCTCGACCCGGACGGGTTGTCCGGCGATACCGAGCAACGTGGCGCTGTGGATGGATGCGAGCATCGGAGCCTCCCGGTGTGGCGAAGAACGGGAGGCCTTTACACGCGGCCACGAACGTTGGGGGCACCGTACGGGAGGGGTCGGACAGTGAACGTCCTGGCGTGCCGGTTTCCGAGCGGCCACCCTGACCACACCGACGAGGAGGCGCGGCGGTGGAGTGGAGCACGGCGTATTGCCGGTACGGCACGGAGCCGGTGCTGTTCGACTCGCCCTCGCGCCGCGATCGTGCCCGAGTGCACTGGCGCGCCCGCAGCTTCCTCGCGACAACGCCCATCACGGAGGTGATGGAGCTGAAGCCGCGGCGCGTCGTTCCACTCGCGGGCTTCGGCTGGGGCTTCGACGTGCACGACGACGGCCGCATCGCGGTCAGTGCCGTCGACGCGCTCACGGACGCGGACTGGGTGGAGGTGCTGCCGGTGCTGCGACGCGAATATCCGGCGCCCTTCTGGACCTTCGCGAGCTCTTCGAGCTGACGCCCGACCTGCGCTGCGACGTCAGCGCACCGACGCGGGAGGTCCGAAGAATCCGTCGCACGAGCCGTGCGTGAGGATCTGCACCGCCGACGCCGCGTCGGTCAGCAGGGTGACGATCGCGTTCTGGTCGAACGCGGCGGGTCCGGCGGCGATGATCGCGTGCACGTCGCGCCGCAGCGTGCGCAACGCGGCGCGGTCGGAGGCGTCGAAGCGCGCATTGTCGGCTTGCAACTGATCGCCGAGCTTGCCCAGCAGCACCGCGTCGTCGTACGCCGCGATGGGCGTGTTGGACACGAACGTCGGTGGCGTCGCGGTCGTCGCCAGCACGCGCGTGACGTTGAGCGACACGTCGATCTGCTGGTCGAGCTTGTTGAAGTCGACGACCCCGAACCCGTCCTGCGCGGTGTGGTAGCAGGGACCGGTCGAGTCGGTGAAGAAGACGGTCGGCACCTGCGCCGCGAGGAAGTTCGCGTAGTCGCTGCGACCCTCGCCGAACACCGCGCTGAACAGACCGCCGTCGAGCGTCGACCCCGAGTAAGCCTTCCGCACGATCTTCTGCAGCGCCGACCCACCGCTCTCCGCGCCGACCGCGAACGTGTCGTTGCGCACGCTCGGCCGGAGGTTGGCGCCTTGGATGTCGAAGTTCACGTATGCGACGGTCTGCGCGATCGGGATCAGCGGGTGCTGCGTGTAGTACTTCGAGCCGAGGAGTCCGTCCTCTTCCTCGTCCCACAGCGCGAGGATCACCGACCGCCGCGGCGGCGGCTTCGCGCTCGCGAGCGCACGGCCGATCGCGAGGAGCGCCGCGTCGCCGGCCGCGTTGTCGGTCGCGCCGTTGCAGATCGTGTCCGCGGGGTCGGAGGTGCGGCAGCTGTGCCCGAGATGGTCGTAGTGCGCGCCGACCATGACGTACTGGCTCGCGAGATCGGAGCCGGGGATGACGGCGACGATGTTCGTGCCGCCCGGAATCGGCTGGGTGTACGCGTCGTCGCCGGTGAGCGCGGTGTTGGCGCCCTTCGCGATCGGCTTCAGCTGATCGACGAGGTACCGCCGCGCGAGTGCGGAGCCGGGAGTGCCGTTGTCGCGACCTTCGGTCGCGTCGCTCGCGAGGTGGGCGAGGTCGAACCAGGTGCAACTGGAAAGGAGCATCGGGATCGCGGCCAATGCCACGATCCGAGCCCAGCGGCTGACTCCGATCCCACCCATCGGCACCCCCCCGGTCGATCGATGCTCGCCCGACCGTAGCCGTGCGGGCTCCGGGCGGTCACCACCCGACGTGGTCAAGGGTGTCCGGCGCGCGGCGGTACCGTGGACGGGCGATGTCCTGGCCCGTCGAGCCCTTCAACCGATCGCTCACGCGGGCGAGTCCGCATACGCGCCGTGCCTACGAGCACGACGTTTGCGAGTTCGTGATGTGGGCCGAGCGCGGCGGCTGTCCGGAGCCCGAAGGTCTCGACCACCGCGTGCTGCGCCGTTACCTCGCGTACCTCACGACGCGCGGGCTCGCGCGCTCGACGATCGCGCGCAAGGCCGCGTCGGTGCGCGCGTACTCGCGCTACCTCAGCCGGCACGACGTGATCACGAGTGATCCCGGTCGCTCGCTACGCGCGCCGAAGGGCGGACGGCGACTCCCGCGCGTGCCGCGTCGCGAGGAGACTCTCGATCTGCTCGACGGTGCCGCGCTCGACGACGACCTCGACCCGATCGTGCTCCGCGACCGCGCGGTGCTCGAGGTGCTCTACGGCGCGGGATTGCGCGTCGCCGAGTGCTGCGATCTCCGCGAGTCCGACCTCGACCTCCGCCGGCGCGTCGTCACCGTCGTCGGCAAGGGCAGCAAGACACGGCGGATCCCGCTCGGCGCGCCCGCCCTCGACGCGGTGCGCGCCTACCTCGCTTCGGGACGGGCGGCGCTGGCCCGCCCCGAGTCACCCGACCAGATCTTCCTCAACCGCCTCGGCCGGGCCCTCAGCACCCGGGACGCCCGCCGGATCCTGGAACGGAACCCGCTCCCGGACGGCCGGATCCTCCATCCCCACGCCCTGCGCCACGCCTACGCCACGCACCTGCTCGAGGGGGGCGCCGACCTGCGGGCGGTCCAGGAGCTCCTGGGCCACTCGGACCTCTCGACCACCCAGATCTACACTCACGTCACTCGTGACCGATTGAGAGCCGTGTACGAGAACACGCACCCGCGGGCGTGAAGGACAACGTGGACGACGCGGCCGACGTCATCGGCGAGCTCTGGACCGAGTACAAGCGTGCCGGTTCCCAGGAGACTCGCGAACGACTCATTCTGCACTATTCGCCTCTCGTGAAGTTCGTCGCGGGCCGAGTCGCCGCGGGTCTGCCCCAGAACATCGAGCAGACCGACCTCGTGAGCTACGGGATCTTCGGGCTCATCGACGCCATCGACAAGTTCGATCCCGACCGCGGCTTCAAGTTCGAGACGTACGCGATCTCCCGCATCAAGGGCGCCATCATCGACGAGCTCCGCTCGATCGACTGGGTGCCCCGCTCGGTGCGGGCGAAGGCGCGCTCCATCGAGCGCGCGTACTCGAAGCTCGAGAACGAGCTGAAGCGCACCCCCGAGGACAAAGAGGTCGCGGTCGAGCTCGGCATGACCGAGGACGAGCTCGCGAGCGTGATGTCGCAGATCTCGTTCGTCGGACTCGTCGCGCTCGACGAGCTCCTCGCGGCGGGCAGTGACCGCGCCGCGGGCGCGACCCTCGGCGACACGATCGCCGACACCGCGAACGATCCGGTCGCCGCGTTCGAGACCGAGGAGATGCGCCAGGTCCTCGCCGACGCGATCAACCGCATGCCCGATCGCGAGCGGCTCGTGTTGACGCTCTATTACTACGAGGGCCTCACACTCGCGGAGATCGGACAGGTCCTCGGCGTCACCGAGAGCCGCGTCTGCCAGATCCACACGAAGTCGATCTTCCAGCTGCGCTCGCGGCTGTCGGAGCCGACACCGGAACGCGGTCTCGTCACCTAGCTCGTCGACACTGTCGTAGGCCGTTGCTACGGTCACGGCGTCGCACTTCCCTCCGAACTTCCCCCGTTCGACGTGTTCGCGGTCGTGGAGGTTCGAGTGCGGTGGTTTCTTGGTTTCATCGTTCTGTTCGGCGCGTTCGTGATCGCGCCGGCGGCTCCGGCGTTCGCGTTTCCCAGCGGTCCGTGGACGCGACCCGTCGACGGACCGGTCGTGCGCGGCTTCGATCCGCCCACGACGCGGTTCGGTCCCGGTCATCTCGGCGTCGACTTCGGCGTTCGTTCGGGCACACCGGTGCGCGCCGCGAACGACGGCACGGTCGTGTTCGCAGGTCGAGTCGGCGCGGGCCTGCACGTCGTCGTCCTGAACGCGGGCGACGTGCGCACGACCGACTCGTTCCTCGCATCGATCGCGGTCGTGCGCGGGCAGCACGTCGCGCGCGGCGAAACCGTCGGCACGACCGGCGGGACCGGACCGCAGCACGCGGCCGACGTGCTGCACTTCGGCGTTCGCGTCGGCGACGACTACATCGATCCGATGCTCTTGTTCGGCCCGCCCGACCTCGGCGCGATCGTGCACCTCGCGGAGCCGCACGGCGGATCGTTCGCGTCGGCGCCCGTCGCCGCGCGCGAAGCGAACGACGAGCTCGCCGTGATCGCGGACGAAGTGCGCGTCGAGGCGCGCTCGCCGATGTCGCCGCCGCCGTCGTGGTGGTCGATGCCGGGGCAGGCGGCGGACCCACCGCGCGCGCCCGCCGCGCGCGCGATGCCGACTGCCGCGCGATCGCGCGCGCCGGCGTCGTCCACCGCGTGGAGCCCCGTCGGCGCGGCGCCCGTCGCCGGGCTCGCGGCCGCGACGGTCGCGGTCGCGGCGCGGCGCCGTCGACGACGGGCCAAAACGTCGCGACGGGTTCGTCGACGGTCGCGCGAATAGAGCGCCGCGCGTCTGCTCGGCGCCGGTGCCGACCTCGGCGCGGCGACGCGTTCGCCGTTCCCGTTCGGCAATGCCGGTCCCGCATCCGACGCTCGTCGGCGGAGCGGCCGACGAGCGGTGTGGGTTCGAGCCGCACAGTCGTCCTCGAGCCGGCCCGGCCCGGCGGAGCTGCCCGACGACGCGTAGCGTCGCGGCCGTGGAGACCGAGCCGGCAGGCGGCCGGGTCCTCGTGCCCTGCGTGGGTGGTCCATGCGCGGGCTACGGGTTCCTCGTCACCCGGCCGTTCCCGCTCGAGGTGGAGCGGGATCGGGTCGGCGTGTACGTCCTCGACGACCTCGACGACGAGCCCCGGTACGTCTACGTGCCCGAACGACCCTGACCGCCTGACGCCGGCCCGGGGCCAGGGAGTCGCCGAAAGGGCGCCGACTACACTCGCCGCCGGCCGGGGACCTCCTGGCCAGCGGGAAGGCCGGCCGTCCGGCTCGCCGACCCCACCCACCGACTCACCGACGACATCCGCCCGTGAACCCGAGGTGGCGCCCCCGGACGATCCGGGATCGGCGTCCGCGCGGGCGGAAGCACCAACCAAGGGAGGCGCGGCCGTGGCCGTAGCGACGAATCCGACCCAGACGCCCGTCGTCACGATGAAGCAGCTGCTCGGGGCAGGCGTCCACTTCGGACACCAGACCCGACGCTGGAATCCGAAGATGAAGCGCTTCATCTTCGGCGAGCGCAACGGGATCTACATCCTCGATCTCCACCAGACGCTCGGCTCGATCGACACCGCGTACCGCTTCGTACGCGACACGGTCGCCAACGGCGGCACGGTCCTGTTCGTCGGCACGAAGAAGCAGGCGCAGGAGCCGGTGCAGCAGCACGCCCTGCGCTCGGGCTCGCCGTACGTCAACTTCCGCTGGCTCGGCGGCATGCTCACGAACTTCCAGACGGTGCACGCGCGCGTGTCGAAGCTGCGCGAGCTGCAGCGCATGATCGACTCCGGCGAGGTCGACCAGATGATCAAGAAGGAAGGCCTGAAGGTCCGGCGCGAGGCCGCGAAGCTGGAGCGCAACCTCGGCGGCATCAAGCGCCTCGAGCGGGTGCCGAGCGCGATCTTCGTGATCGACACGAAGAAGGAGCACATCGCGGTCACCGAGGCGAACCGGCTCGGCATCCCCGTGGTCGCGGTCGTCGACACGAACTGCGACCCCGACGTCATCGACTACGTCATTCCCGGCAACGACGACGCGATCCGCTCGGCGACGCTGCTGTCGCGCGTCATCGCCGACGCCGTCGTCGAGGGCCACTTCATCGCCGAGAAGCGCAACGCGCGTCCGGGCACGCGCGCCGAGGACGTCGCCGATCAGAAGCCGCTCGACCCCGAGGCGATGCGCAAGAAGGCCGAGCAGCAGGCGCAGGCCCGCAACGCCGCGGCCGAGCAGCAGAAGCGCATCGAGGCGCGCGCCGCCGCGCCGCGCGCGGCCGCACCCGCGGACGCGACCGAGGACGGCGCAACCGAGACCGGCGCGAGCGAGGACGGCGCGGCCGACACGCCGGCTCCCGAGCCCGCGGCGGCCGACGCGCCGGCGGCGAGCGAGGGTGGCGCCGACAATGGCTGACGTCTCCGCGAAGGACGTCGCGGCGCTGCGCAAGATCACCGGCGCCGGGATGATGGACTGCAAGAAGGCGCTCGGAGAATGCGACGGCGACATGAACGCAGCCAAGGACTGGCTCCGTGAGAAGGGCCTCGCCGGCGCGAGCAAGCGCGAAGGCCGCAGCGCCGATCAGGGCACCGTCGACGTCACGCTCGACGGCAGCGTCGCCGCGCTCGTCGAGGTGAACTGCGAGACCGACTTCGTGGCCAAGGGCCCGCAGTTCAAGCAGCTCGTCGCCGACCTCGTGGCGCTCGTGCGCAGCGAAGGCGACGAAGGAATCGCCGACAAGAAGTTCGCGGGCGCGACCGTGGGCGAGGAGCTCGCCGGCCTCTCGGCGACGCTGGGCGAGAAGATCGAGCTCGGCCGGATCGCGCGCTACGAGACGAGCGACGGAGTGCTCGACGCGTACAAGCACGTCCAGAACGAGCGGGGTGTGATCGGCGTGCTCGTCGAGGTCACGGGTGCGGGCGACGGCGACAAGGCGCGCGCGGTCGCGCACGATCTCGCGCTCCACATCGCGAGCGCGGCGCCGCGCTACGTGAGCCGGGCCGATGTGCCCGAGGCCGACATCGAGCACGAGCGCGGCATCCTCGAGGCGCAGACCCGCGAGGAGGGCAAGCCCGACCAGGCGATCCCGAAGATCGTCGAGGGCAAGCTCGGCGGCTACTTCAAGCAGGTGGTCCTGCTCGAGCAGCCGTTCGTGCGGGACAACAAGGTCACGATCGCGGGCCTCCTCGAGGCACTCGGCTCGGGTGCCGCGGTCAAGCGCTTCGTGCGCGTCAAGATCGGTGAGGAGTAGGGGTCGGGCACGTCGGCTCTCCGAGAGCGAAGGGAACCACGCGCATGAGTGAGAGCGTCTACCGCCGGGTCGTGCTCAAGCTCTCGGGTGAGGCCTTTGCCGACCGCAGGATCGGGTACGGCATCGACGCCGAGATCGTCGGCCGGATCGCGGAAGAGGTCGCCAAGGCGCACGCCGAGCTGAACGTCGAGATCGCGGTCGTCGTCGGCGGCGGCAACATCTTCCGCGGTCTCGCCGGCGCGCGCTGGGGCATGGATCGTGCCCGTGCCGACTACATGGGCATGCTCGCGACCGTCATCAACGCGCTCGCGTTGCAGGACGCGCTCGAAGCGTTGGGGCAGCCGACGCGCGTGCAGACCGCGATCTCGATGGCACAGGTCGCCGAGCCCTACATCCCGCTGCGCGCGGTGCGACACCTCGAGAAGAACCGGCTCGTGATCTTCGCGGCCGGCACCGGCAACCCGTATTTCACGACCGACACCACTGCGGCGCTTCGCGGCGCGGAGATCGGTGCCGAAGCGATCTTGAAGGGCACCCACTCGGGCGTCGACGGTGTGTACAGCGCCGACCCGCGCGTCGTGAAGGACGCGGTCAAGCTCACCGAGGTGACGCACTTCGAGGTGCTGAACCGGCGGCTCGACGTGATGGACTCCACCGCGATCACGTTCTGCATGGACAACTCGCTCCCGATCATCGTGTTCGACGTCATGGAGGCGGGCAACATCCGGCGCGCGCTCCTCGGCGAGCCGATCGGAACCCTCGTCAGCTCGAAGGGAGAGGAGTGATGGACGACAAGGTCGTCGAGTGCAAGGACCGCATGCACAAGGCGGTGATACACCTCCAGGAAGAGTTCGCCGCCGTGCGCACCGGCCGCGCGACGCCGGCGCTCGTCGACAAGCTCAAGGTCGACTACTACGGGACTGAAGTCCCGCTGCAGCAGATCGCCGGCTTCTCGGTGCCCGAGCCGCGCGTGCTCGTCATCTCGCCGTACGACAAGGCCGCGATCAAGGGCATCGAGCGCGCGATCCAGGAGAGCGACCTCGGCGTCAACCCGTCGAACGACGGCGCGCTCGTGCGCCTCACGTTTCCCGAGCTGACGACGGAGCGGCGCAAGGATCTCGTGAAGGTCGTGAAGCACCGCGCGGAGGAGAGCCGGGTGGCGGTGCGCAACGTCCGCCGCGACGTCCGCAAGGAGTTGGAGACGCAGGAGCGCGACGGTGACCTGTCGCGCGACGCGCTCGACCGGATCGAGAAGGACCTCGAGAAGGTCACGCACGAAGCGGTGGCGGAGATCGACGCGATGCTGGCGCACAAGGAGCACGAGCTCCTCGAGGTGTGACGGCCGCGCGCAGGAGCCGGGCTCTCGTTAGCCTGGCGTGACGGGGGCCGGGGAGGGTCATGTCCGACCGAGAAGACCGAGATCAGCCCGAAGGCGTTCGCATTCTGGGCGCCGAGGAAGCGCAGGCCGTGCTCGAGAACGAGGGTCGCGCCGCGCGCGCCGCAGCGAGCGAGCACTCCGGTGGTCGCGAGGGCACGTGGTCCGCGACCCAGCAGCGCGAGGCCGCGATCGCCGAAGCCGAGGAGCGCGGCGAGATCCAGGTGTTCCCGCGCCCGGTCGACACCGACTACGACGACGAGCCCGAGGGGCTCGTGCGCGCGCAGCCGGTCGAGGCCGAATCGCCGCCGCTGCCGCACTGGACCGAGCCCGCGACCGGGCAACTGCCCGCGGTGTTCGGTGACGACGACGAGGACGAGGACCTGTCGGCGTGGGCGTCGTTCTCCTCCGGCCCCTCCGGCGGACCGCGCTATCGGTCCGACAGCTCGGAGTGGTCCGAGGAGACCTTCGACGACCTGAGCGACGAGACGACCGGCGAGACCACGCGCATCGGTGCGCTCGCCGACGCGCCCCCGCCCGACGACGACGCCGCGTTCGCGGCGCAGGTCGCGGCGCGCCGCCGGCGCGGTGGCTCTCGGCCGCGCCCGCCGGTCGAGGAGCCCGAAGCCGAGATGTTGCCGGCGCCGAGCGGTCGTGATCTTCCGCTCGCGTTGCTGACCGCGGGCGCAATCGTCGTCGTGGCCCTCATCTGTCTCAGCCTCGGACGCACGTGGACGCTCGTCCTCTCGGCCGCGATCGTCGGCATGTGCGCGCTCGAGCTCGCCAACGCGCTGCGCAGTCGCGGGCACCATCCCGCAACCGTCCTCGCGCTGCTCGGGTCCGTCGGCATGGTGTTCGCCGCGAAGCACGACGGCACGGCCGCGTATCCCGTGTTCTTCGCGCTCGTCACCGTGTTCTCGATGTTGTGGTTCCTGTGGCGCGTCACGCCGGGCCGCCCGGTGCGCGGGATCGCGAGCACGGTGCTCACGTTCGGTTACGTCGGCGTGCTCGGCGGCTTCGCGGGATTGCTGCTGCAATCGCCCGACGGTGTCGGTCTCGTGCTCGGCACCGCGATCTGCACCGTGTCCTACGACGTGATCGGCTACTTCTTCGGTTCGCAGTTCGGGCAGTCGCGCATCGCGCCGAACGTCTCGCCGAACAAGACGGTCGAGGGCACGCTCGTCGGCTTCGTGGCATCGGTCGTGCTCGCGCTGCTCGTCGTGCACCGCATCCATCCGTGGACCGACACGAAGCACGCGCTGTACCTCGGCATCGCGGTCGGCATCGGCTCGATCCTCGGCGACCTCTGCGAGTCGATGATCAAGCGCGATCTCGAGCTCAAGGACTTCGGATCCTTCCTGCCCGGGCACGGCGGCGTGCTCGATCGCTTCGACGGTCTGCTCTTCTGCCTCCCCATCACGTACTACCTGGCCCTGCACCTCAAAATCTTCTGAGTTTTCTGGTCGCACTCGCTTCGCTCGCCGCTCCGTGACGCGGGATGGGAGCGAGCGAAGTCGCACTGCTCGCTCCGCTCGCGGCTCGGCCAGTCACGGCTGCTGAGAACCCGGGGTCCGGTCGGCCCGTGAGACGCCGACCCCGCCCTCTAGGCTTTCGACAATGACCGGCGTCGTCATCCTCGGGTCGACGGGCTCGATCGGAACCCAGGCCCTCGAGGTGCTGCGCGCGCACCCCGACGACTACGAGGTCGTCGCGCTCGCAGCCGGCCGGAACCGCGTCGCGCTCGACACCCAGGCCGCCGAGTTCGGTCTGCCGCCGGAACGCGCGGTGCTCTGCGGCGACGACGCCGCGCCGCTCGAGGAGCTCGCCGCGCATCCCGATGCCGACGTCGTGTTGAACGCGGTCGTCGGATTCGCGGGTCTTCCCGCGACACTCAGCGCGCTGCGTCACGGCAAGCGGCTCGCGCTCGCGAACAAGGAGAGCCTCATCGCGGGCGGACCCGTCGTCGCGAAAGTGCGCGCGCACGGCGGCGGCGAGATCGTGCCCGTCGACTCCGAGCACTCCGCGATCTACCAGTGCCTGCGCGCGGGGCGTCCGTCGGAAGTCCGTCGACTCGTCGTGACCGCGAGCGGAGGACCGTTTCGCGGACGGAAGCGCGCCGAGCTCGCGCGCGTCACCGTCGACCAGGCGCTCGCGCACCCGACGTGGTCGATGGGAGCGAAGATCACGATCGACAGCTCGACGCTGATGAACAAGGGCCTCGAGGTGATCGAGGCGCACGAGCTGTTCGGTGTCGACTTCGACCAGGTCGACGTGGTCGTGCATCCGCAGTCGGTCGTGCACAGCATGGTCGAGTTCTGCGACGGCGCGACGGTCGCACAGCTGTCGATGCCCGACATGCGGCTTCCGATCGGGCTCGCGCTCGGCGCGCCCGCGCGGCTCGACCAACCGTTCGGCGCGATCGACTGGGCGACGCTCGGCTCGCTCGACTTCGAGGTGCCCGATCGCGCGACGTTCCGCGCCCTCGACCTCGCGTACGAGGCCGGCCGCAACGGCGGTACCGCGCCCGCGACGCTGAGCGGCGCCAACGAGGTTGCCGTCGAGGCGTTCCTCGATCGCCGCCTGCCCTGGACCGGTATCGACGAGGTCGTCGACGCCGTGCTTCAGGACGGGACGGGTGCCGCCGATGAGGTGGCGGACGTGCTCGAGGCCGACCGTCGCGCTCGCGATCGGGCCCGGCAGCTGATCGCCGGGAGGAGCGCGGCGTGAGAGATCCGCTCGAAGCGGTCGACATCGACAAGAAGCGCGCGGTCACCTACGTGCTGCTCGCGATCGCGTCCGGTGTCGTGCTCGCGGTCGCGCGGCCGAACGTGTTCGGCACGGTCGCCGTGATCTTCGGCTTCTTCGTGATGATCATGCTGCACGAGTTCGGTCACTTCGTGATGGCGAAGCGCGCGGGCATGAAGGTCACCGAGTTCTTCGTCGGCTTCGGGCCGCGCGTGTGGTCGGTGCAGAAGGGCGAGACCGAGTACGGCCTCAAGGCGATCCCCGCGGGCGGCTACTGCCGCATCATCGGCATGACGAACCTCGAAGAGGTCGAGCCGGAAGACGAGCCGCGCGCGTACCGGTCGAAGGGCTTCCTGCAGAAGCTCGGTGTCGCGTGCGCGGGATCGGCGATGCACTTCCTCATCGCGCTCGTGCTCGTGTTCGTCGTGCTCGCGTGCGCGGGGGACTGGTTCTCCGATTCGAGCACGACGACGACGGTGCACGACGTCGCGGGTCCGGCCGCGCAGGCGCTCGTGCATCCGGGGGATCACATCCTCTCGGTCGCGGGACAACCGGTGCACACGTGGGACGACGCCGTGAAGGCGATCCAGGATCGACCGGGCGAGACCGTCGCGCTCGTCGTCTCGCGCAAGGCGAACGGTGTTCCCGAGCGCGTCACGTTGTCGGTGCACCTCGCCGCGGGTCGTCCCGACGATCCCGGCGATCACGTCGGCTACGCGGGCATCACGCCCGACGGATCGATCGTGCGCCCGAGCGTCCTGCAGTCGGTCGCGCTCGCACCGTGGCGCGAGGTGCAGCTCGGCGGTACGTCGATCGCCGCGCTGGGTCACATCTTCTCGCCCTCCGGTGTGCACGGATACCTCGAGAACTTCCAGAAATCCCCACCCAAGTCGGCGCAGCAGGATCGCCCCGTCTCGGTCGTCGGTTTCGGTCGCCTCGCGAGTCAGGCCGTGGCCGCGGGTTGGGTGCAGACCTTCCTCCTGTTGATTCTCATCAACGTGTTCATCGGGATCTTCAACCTCGTGCCGCTGCTGCCGTTCGACGGCGGGCATGCGGCGATCGCGATCTACGAATGGATCGCGTCGGCGGTGCGACGCCGCCGCGTGCAGGTCGACGTGGCGAGGCTCATGCCCGTCACGTTGCTCGTGCTCGCGGTGCTGGCGTTCCTCTTCTTGTCGACGTTGTTCCTCGACGTGAAGAATCCGATCGCGAATCCGTTCTGACCGCCCGAACGGTGGGAAGGACAGACGCCTGATGCCTCGAACTCGTCGCGACAACTCGACCGCGCGCTACGTCGTGAACATCCTGCTCGTCGTCGTGGTCGTCGCGGCCGCGGTCGGTGGCGGCATTCTCATCGCGCACTCACGACACAAGTCGTCGTCGACGACACCGCCGACGCTCGGCCCGTCCGGGAAGATCGCGTTCTCGAACCTCCAGGCGAAGCTCGGACTCACGACCGGCGTGCAGATGTGGAACGAGAGCGCGTCGAAGCAGGACACCGAGATCGCGGGCATCGCCGACGCCGGCGCGCGCTGGTTGCGCACCGCGCTGTTGTGGCGCGACGTCGAGCCGCAGTCGGCCGATCACGACGACTGGTCGAACGCGGATCACATCGTGTCCGACGCGCAGAAGAACCACGTGCAGCTGATCTTCAACATCGGTCAGGCGCCGAAGTGGTCGGGCGCGTCGGAAGAAGGCGAGTACGGCGATGATCCGCAGCAGTACGCCGACTTCTGCGCCAAGGTCGCGGCGCGTTACGCGGGTCGCGTGCGCGTGTACGAGCTCGGCAACGAGCCCAACCTGACGAGCGAGGTCACGCACCCCGATCCCGCCGCGTACGCCACGATGCTCCAGGACACGTACCCCGCGATGAAGAAGGCCGACCCGAACGCGTTCGTGCTCACGGCCGGGCTGGCCGGCGGTCGCCACCACAAGGGCAACCTGACCGGCCTCGATTTCCTCACCGGCGTCTACGCGCACGGTGGGAAGGGCTTCTTCGACGGCATCGCGTACCACCCGTACACGTATCCGTTGCTGCCGACGCAGGATGTCAACGGCGGCGGTACGAGCGGCGGGACGCGCAGCTGGTCGCAGATGCTGAAGGTCCGCGCGCTGATGGTGCAGCACGGCGACAGCGCCAAGCCGATCTGGGTCACCGAGTTCGGCGCGCCGACGAACGGTCCCGGCGGCGTGAGCCAGACCGAGCAGTCGCAGATCATGCAGAACGGGTTCGACCTCTGGAAGACGTACTCGTGGGGCGGCGTGATCTCGTGGTTCGACTACCAGGACAAGGGCACCGACACCTCGACCCACAAGGACTGGTTCGGGATCATCAACGACGCCGGCGACCACAAGCCCTCGTGGTCGACCTACTCGTCGATCGCGCACGCCTGAAACGGTTTGTCGCACTCGCTCCGCGCGCCGCGACCGACGCCTCAGTCCCCAAGTCGAGCGGGCCGCGGAACGACCCGCCCGATCCGGCGGTTGGCCCGCGCCTGAGCGGGCCGAGACTCGCCGTGTAGCGTGACCGCCGTATTCGGGGGCGGAGGATTCACGGATGAGGGTGTGGGCCCGGGCGCTGCGGCTCGGTGTGGTGGTCGTCGTCATGGTCGCGGCGGCGTTGTCGACGTGGGGTGCGCCGGCCGAGGCGGGCGCGAAGCCGGTCGCGGTGCTGCTCGGCTCCGCGAACGCGCCCGGCATCGACAAGATCAAGCACGTCGTCGTCCTCATGCAGGAGAACCGCTCGTTCGACGAGTACTTCGGCAAATATCCCGGCGCCGACGGTATCCCGGTCGACGCCGACGGCAACCCGACGGTCTGCGCGCCCGATCCGAAGCGCGGTGTGTGCTCCGCCCCCTTCCACGATCCGCACGATGCCAACTTCGGGGGCCCGCACAGCGTCTCGTCGACTGCGACCGACATCGACCAGGGCGCGATGGACGGCTTCATCAACGCGTACGAGATCCAATGCAAGGTCGAGGGTGGCGGCGGCCGCCTGTGCGGCGATCAGGACGCGCCCGTGCCCGACGTCATGGGCTACAAGCTGCGCGCCGACATCCCGAACTACTGGGCGTATGCCGACAACTTCGTGTTGCAGGACCACATGTTCGAGCCGCTCTCGGGGCCGAGCCTGCGGTCGCACCTCACGCTCGTGTCGGGATGGTCTGCCATCTGCGACGTTCCGCACGTCGTGTCGAGCTGTCTGAACGACGAGAGCAAGACGCCGTCGTCGCAGCCGGACTACGCGTGGACCGACGTCACATACCTGCTGAAACAGGCGGGCGTGTCGTGGAACTACTTCGTGTTCAACGGCACCGAGCCCGACTGCATCGATCCCAATGCGCTCGTCTGCGTGCCCCGCCCCCTCGACGCGAAGACCGGTGGCTACTGGAACCCGTTGCCGAAGTTCGACACCGTGCGCGCCGACAAGCAGCTCCCGAACATCCAGTCGGTGACGAACTTCGTCACCGACGCGCGGAGCGGCACCCTGCCGTCGGTGTCGTGGGTCGTTCCGACGAGCTCCGTGAGCGAGCATCCGTCGGCGACGGTCAGCGACGGGCAGAAGTACATCACGTATCTGATGAACTCCGTCATGCAGGGGCCCGACTGGGACAGCACCGCGATCTTCCTCGCGTGGGACGACTGGGGCGGGTTCTACGACCACGTCCAACCGCCCGCGGTCGACGGGAACGGCTACGGCCTGCGCGTGCCCGGCTTGATGGTGAGCGCATACGCGAAGGCCGGCTACATCGATCACCAGACGCTGAGCTTCGACGCGTACCTCCGATTCATCGAGGACCGCTTCCTCGGCGGCGCGCGCATCGACCCCGCAACCGACGGTCGTCCCGACAACCGGCCCGACGTGCGCGAGAACGCGCCGCAGCTGGGCGACCTCCGCAACGACTTCGACTTCACGCAGGATCCGCGCCCGCCACTCGTGCTCCCCACCGTGGCCGCGTCGAAGCTCGCGACGCCGCTCGTCGTGCCGAAGCACGCGCCGAAGGCGACCGCGCGGCAGATCGAGGCGGCCGACGCCGCGCCGGTGATCGGTGACGCGCCGCTCGCGGTGACCTTCGACGCGTCGCAGACCGCGGGTGCGGGTGCGCGCGCGAGTTGGACGCTCGACTTCGGCGACGGCTCCGAGCTCGCGTCGGGTTCCGGTCGGCCGTCGGCGCCGATCGAGCACACCTACACGGATCCCGGCGACTACACGGCCACGCTCTCGGTGAGCAACACGAACGGGAAGGCGAGCACCGCGACGCTGGGCGTCGACGTGACGCTGCCGAAGACGTCGCCGACGACGTGGATCACCGGAACGCCGATCAACGGCGACGTCGGCAAGACGATCCACTTCGACGCTTCGCACAGCACATCGGGCGACTGGTCGGTCGACTTCGGCGACGGCAGCGACGCGGTCGTCGGCTCCGGCGTCCCGCCCGCGAACCTCACGCACGTGTTCGCGGAGCCGGGGGTCTACCACTCGACCTTGACGGTCGTCGCGCCCGACAGCGGCGTCACCAAGGCGACCGCGACGACATCGATCACCGCGGGCGGGCCGCCGCGCGTCGGCACCGGCAACGCGAGTGCCGTCACGGGGACGACCGCGAAGCTCGCAGGTCGCGTCAACCCGAACGGCGCGCCCAGCGCGAGCTTCTGGTTCGACTGGGGGCCGACCCGGCGGCTCGGCATGGAGACCGCCCCGGTCGACACCACGACGACCGGCAACTTCGACGCCGACCTGAGCGGGCTCCTCCCGCACCACTCCTACTTCTTCCGCATCGCCGCATCGAGTGCGTTCGGCACGTCGTACGGGAAGATCATCAAGTTCACGACGAGCCCGTCGTAGGTGTCCGAAGCGTGAAGATCGTGTCGACGCATCGGGGCGAGTAGCCGGGGCGGGCCGGCGCCGGTCCTAGGCTCGGGACATGCACGAACGGCGGGTCACGCGCCAGGTCGTCGTCGGCGATGTCGCGGTCGGCGGCGGTGCGCCCATCAGCGTCCAGTCGATGACCACGACGAAGACGGCCGACGTCGACGGGACGCTCGCGCAGATCTACGCGCTCAAGGGTGCCGGTGCCGACATCGTGCGCTGTACCTGCAACGAGGAAGCCGCGGCCGAGGGCCTCGCGCAGATCGTGCCCCGTTCGCCGGTGCCGATCATCGCCGACATCCACTTCCAGTACCGCCTCGCGCTCGCGGCGATGGAAGCCGGCGTGCAGGGGCTGCGACTGAACCCCGGCAACATCCGCAAGGCCGAGCACATCAAGCTCGTCGCGAGCGAGGCGCGCGATCGCAACCTGCCGATCCGCATCGGAGTGAACGCGGGCTCGCTCGACCCCGCGATGGCCGACGCACACGGCGGCATCACGCCGGAGGCGCTTGTCGGGTCCGCGATGCACGAGCTCGCGCTGTTCCGCGAGGTGGGCTTCGACGACGTGAAGATCTCGGTGAAGGCGTCGAACGTCGCGCTGATGATCGACGCCTACCGCCTGCTGTCGGAGACCACCGACTGCGCGCTGCATCTCGGTGTGACCGAGGCCGGTCCGCCGCCCGCGGGACTCGTGAAGTCGACCGCAGGAATCGCGACGCTGCTCGCGGAAGGCATCGGCGACACCATCCGCTACTCGCTCACCGCCGACCCCGTCGAAGAAGCGCGCGCGGGACGCCAGCTGCTCGAAGCGCTCGGACTGCGCGAGCGCAAGGGCCTCGATCTCATCGCGTGCCCGTCGTGCGGGCGCGCCGAGGTCGACGTCATCACGGTGGCGCGCACCGCCCAGGAAGCGCTGGAGCAGCGCAACATCCCGCTCCAGGTCGCGGTGATGGGCTGCGTGGTGAACGGCCCCGGAGAGGCACGCGAGGCCGACCTCGGCATCGCCGCCGGCCGGGGCAAGGGCCACCTCTTCGTGAAGGGCCACGTCGTGCGGGTCGTGCCCGAGGCCGAGATGGTGCCCGCGCTCATCGAGGAAGCCGAGCGCATCCTCGCCGAGGGCATCGAGGCGCGCATCGCCGCGGCGGACGCGGATGCCGAGGCGATCACCGCGGCCACGCGCGCCGAGCTCCTCGCGGAGCAGGGCACCGACGCGAACGACGATCAGACGCGCATCGAGCTCGTCCGCAAACGCGCGAACGAATAGCTCGAACTACTCCGCGCTGGCGGCGGCCGTGCTGTTGTTCGCGTTCGTCGCGCCGGTGGTGCCGTTGCGCGCGGCGCGGGCCATGACCCGCTTGCGCACGATCCGCAGCATCACGTGCTTGATCGTCGCGATGATGATCGCGACGTCGAGCGAGAGCGACCAGTTCTCCACGTAGAAGATGTCGAGCCGCTTGTACGCGTAGAACGACGGGTTGTCGCGCGCCTCTACCTGCCACAGACCGGTGATGCCCGGGGGCACCGACTGACGCGCGAGCAGGTCTTCGTCGAACTCCGCGACCTCCGACGGCAGCGCGGGACGGGGACCGACGAGGCTCATCTCGCCGCGCAACACGTTGAGCAGGTTCGGCAGCTCGTCGATGCTCGAGGCTTCGAGCAGACGGCCGATGCGTGTGCGACGCGGATCGCGCTCGAGCTTGAACAGCGGCCCGCGCCGTTCGTTCACGCTGAGCAGCTCGGACAGGTAGCGCTCGGCGTCGGGCTTCATCGTGCGCAGCTTCAGCATCGTGAACAGGTCGCCATGGCGGCCGACGCGCTGCTGTCTGAAGAAGACGGGGCCGTGGTCTTCGAGCTTGATGAGCAGCGCGGCCATCGCGAGGACCGGCGCGCTCGCGACGAGCAGGATGCTCGCGAGGGTCACGTCGAGCGCCCGCTTGAGCGTCAGCTGCCAGTTCGAGAGCTGCAGCGGCTCGAGGTAGAAGAGGGGCTCGTAGGCGAGGGGGAGTGGCCGCAAGCGCCGGCTCGACACACCCTCCAACCCGCTCGACAGGTGCAGGTGCACGTGGAGCCCGGCTCGCAGCAGCCCGCGGGTCAGGCCGTCGAGCTCGTCGCGCGGGACCGCACTGCCGGCGATCATCACGCCGGTCACACCGGTCGCCGCCGCGGCCGCGAGGCTGTCGTCGAGCGTGCCGAGGTAGCGCGCCGACTCCGACCAGTGCGCGACATCGGGCGCGTTGCCGACGACTCCGACGATGCGGAAGCCGATCTCGGGGTGGTTGTCGAGCAACCGGAAGAGCGCGTGCGCCTGCTCGTTCGAGCCGATGATCATCACCGGCCGGCAGTAACGACCTTGCGCGCGTGCCCACTTGAGCCAGGTCGTGTACACCGCCCGGAACCACGCGAGCAGGAGGAACGACAGCGCCGCTCCCGCAGCCGCGCGCCACGCGGAGATGCTGGCGTCGATCAGATTGCCGACGACGAACGCAGCGAGACCGGACAGGACGGCCGCACGCGCGAGGCGGGCGATCTCGACGGACCGCACCCCGGAGACGCGCGCGAGATATAGCCGTTGCGACGCGATCGCGAGGATCGACGCGAGCACGATCGTGCACTCGGCGACGACCAGCGCACCCGGGCGTCCGGCGAACGCGCCGTTGAAGCGGCCGGGGACGACGAGCACGATGCCCCACGCGATCGCGACCGACGCGAGGTCGAGCACGAGCAGCATGCGGCGCAGCCAGCGTGAGCCGGTCGGCCCGGAACCGCCGACGACTTGAAGCTTGGCGCGCGTCGCGTTGCCGCGCGACTGAATGGCAGGTGAGGTGCTCACGCGGCGGGTACCCCCGTTTCGCGTGCGGGCACGCCGAGAACCGGGTTCATCGCCTCCATGCTGGACCAACGCTGTGCGCCGGTCCCGGGCCGCCCTGCCCCTGATCGCGTCATCCTGCCGCCCCCGTGCGTTCCCAACGTTCCCCCGACGGCTCGGTCCTTAATCCTTTCTTGGCCCGTCCAGGGTCCCCGACCTGTCCGAGTGTTGGCGCCCCGGGAAGCCCGGGACAGCCCATTCTGCCTTGCGCTGGTCGCCACTACCAGTGGCGGCAACATCATTTCGCGCGACGGCTTCCGAAATGTTGCCGAGGCGTGAACATTCTGCGCTGCCCTCGTGGCCTGCCCCCCGAAATCGGCCGTGGACTTCGTGCTTTGTCGACGGGATCGGTCGAGTCCGTGCGACCCGTCCGGTCCGTTCGTTCAGCTCGACTCTCCGAGGATCATCCCGGCGCCCACGGTCTCGTGGGTGCCTTCGTCGATCAGGATGAAGCTGCCCGTGATGCGGTTGCGGCGGTACTCGTCGACGAACAACGGGACCGTCGAGCGCAGGCTGATCCTGCCGATGTCGTTCATCGCGATCGCACCCGGCTGCTCGTCGCGGTGCAACGTGTTCACGTCGAGCCGGTACTGCAGTCCTTGCACGCGACAGCGTGCGGTGCGCGTGGTGTGCTTGATGCCGTAGATCGTTCCCTCGCGTAGCGGCCGCTCGTTGAACCAGCAGACCATCGCGTCGATGTCCTGCGTCGCGGTCGCCGCGTTGTTCGGCCGGCAGAGCATGTCGCCGCGGCTGACGTCGAGGTCGTCGGCGAGGCGGATGCTCACCGACATCGGCGGGAACGCCTCCTCGACGGGGCCGCCGAAGACGTCGATGCTCGCGACCGACGTCGTGAAGCCGGTCGGCAGCACCATGACCTCGTCGCCGGCGCGGAAGATGCCGCTCGCGACCTGCCCGGCGTAGCCGCGGTAGTCGTGGTGCTCGTGCGACATCGGCCGGACGACGAACTGCACCGGAAACCGCGCGTCGATGAGGTTGCGGTCGGAGCCGATGTAGAGGTGCTCGAGGTGATGGAGCAGCGTCGGGCCGCCGTACCACGGCGTGTTCGGCGAGTGCGTGACGACGTTGTCGCCGTGCAGCGCCGAGATCGGGATGAACGTGAGGTCGTCGATCTCGAGCTTGCCGGCGAAGTCGGTGAACTCCGCGCAGATCTCTTCGAAGCGCTCTTCGTCGTAGTCGACGAGGTCCATCTTGTTCACGCAGAGCACGAGGTGGCGCACTTGCAGCAGCGATGCGATCACCGAGTGGCGCCGCGACTGCTCGAGCACGCCCTTGCGCGCGTCGATGAGCACGAGCGCGAGGTCGGCGGTCGACGCGCCGGTAACCATGTTGCGCGTGTACTGCACGTGTCCGGGCGTGTCGGCGATGATGAACTTGCGCCGTGGCGTCGCGAAGTAGCGGTACGCGACGTCGATCGTGATGCCCTGCTCGCGCTCGGCGCGCAGACCGTCGGTGAGCAGCGCGAGGTTCGTGTAGTCGAACCCGCGGTCGCGGCTCGTGCGCTCGACCGCCTCGAGCTGGTCCTCGAAGATCTGCTTCGTCTCGAGCAGCAAGCGCCCGATGAGCGTGCTCTTGCCGTCGTCGACCGAACCCGCGGTCGCGAACCGCAGCATCTCCATCAGAAATACCCCTCGCGCTTGCGGTCCTCCATGGCGGCCTCGGTGAAGCGGTCGTCGGCGCGCGTCGCGCCGCGCTCGGTGATTCGCGATGCCGCGACCTCGAGGATGATGTCGTGCACGGTCCCGGCGGACGACTCCACCGCGCCGGTGCAGCTCGCGTCACCGACGGTGCGGTAGCGCACGAGCAGGTTCTCCGGCTCTTCGTCGGGGAGCAGCGTGACGAAGTCGGAGACCGCGAGCAGCATCCCGTCGCGACGGAAGACGTCGCGGTGGTGCGCGAAGTAGATCGACGGCACCTCGATCTTCTGCTCGTCGATGTATTGCCAGATGTCGAGCTCGGTCCAGTCCGAGATCGGGAAGATCCGGATGTGCTCGCTCTTGCGGTGGCGCCCGTTGTAGAGGTTCCAGAGCTCGGGCCGCTGGTTCTTCGGGTCCCACTGACCGAACTCGTCGCGGAAGGAGTAGACGCGCTCCTTGGCGCGGGCCTTCTCCTCGTCGCGTCGCCCGCCGCCGAAGACGGCGTCGAACCCGTTCGACTGGATGCCGTCGAGCAACGTCGTGGTCTGGAGCCGGTTCCGGCTGGCCCGCGGGCCCGTCTCCTCGACGACCCGGCCGGTGTCGATCGACTCCTGAACCGAGGCGACCACGAGGTTCAAGCCGAGCTCGGCGACCCGCCGGTCCCGGAAGTCGATGACCTCCGAGAAGTTGTGGCCCGTGTCGACGTGCATCACCGCGAACGGAATGCGCGCCGGCGAGAACGCCTTCTCGGCCAGCCGGAGCATCACGATCGAGTCCTTGCCGCCCGAGAACAAGAGCACGGGCTTCTCGAACTCGGCCGCGACCTCACGGAAGATGTGGATCGACTCCGCTTCGAGCGCGTCGAGATGTGAGATCTGAGTATTCACGTGCAGTCACCGCCCTACGACGCTCAGTGTCATGAGGATACCGAGTTCCTTCCGGATCGGCACGTTTGGAGAATTCGCCGCCGGTCGGATTCACAACGGCACGCGGCCGCCCCGGGCGCACGCACGCGCCGCGAGCCTATCGGCCGCGGGGCCGTCCTGAGAAAAGGCCGCGAGGCCGCCGGCCGGAGGTCGCCAACCCTCGCGTAAGGTCGTCGCCGATGCGGCTGCGACCTGACGCGTTCGATTCGTACGACGCGATGTCGTGCCCCGGCTGACCGCACCTGCGGTCTGCGCATAGCGGCTCATGTCCCGGAACCGACGCATTGTCGCGGCGCTGCTCGCGGTGGTGCTGGTCGCGGCGGTGGCGGTGGTCGTCGGTGTGGCGGTCGCGCGCCACGACGGCCGCAACAAGCAGGCCGCGCCCGCCGAGCCCGACGCGACCGTCGACGCGAAGACGATCGCCGGGCTGCAGCCCGACCAGTTCGGGATCTCGACCGGGATCCAGCTCGTGAAGGAGGAGCCGGACCGTATCGACGCCGACATCGCGAGCATCGCGACGCTGGGCGCGCAGTGGATCCGCACCGGTATCCGTTGGGACATCGTCGAGAAGCGCGGGCCGGATCAGGACGACTGGACGGTGCCCGACCGCATCGTGTCCGACGCGGCGAAGCACGACGTCCGGATCATCTTCGACCTCACGGGCACACCGAAGTGGGCGCGCGCGTCGGGCGCGGGGTCGGTCGAGTTCCCGCCCGACCTGCACACGTACGCGACCTTCGCCGGCAAGCTCGCGCAGCGGTATCGGGGCAAGGTCGCGGCCTACGAGCTCGGCAACGAGCCGAACCACGTGAAGAGCTTCGCCCACCCCGATCCCGCCCGGTACGAGCAGGTGCTGCAGCTCACGTATCCGGCGATCAAGGCGGCCGATCCGAAGGCGCTCGTGCTCACGGGTGGCCTCGGCGGCGAGACCGGCAAGGGCGTGCTCGGCGGCGACGAGTTCCTCGCCGCGCTGTATCGCGCCGGCGCGAAGCCGTACTTCGACGGGGTCAGCTACCACCCGTACACGTATCCGCTGATGCCGTCGGACGACGCGGGGCAGCGCAGCTGGAGCCGCATGCTGAACGCGCGCCGCACGATGGTCGCGAACGGCGACTCGGCGAAGAAGGTCTGGATCACCGAATACGGCGCGCCGACGGGCGGTCCGAAGTCGGTCGACCAGGTGCAACAGGCGAAGATCATGTACGACGCGTACCGCCTCTGGGGGAGCTACCCCTGGGCGGGCCCGTTGTGCTGGTTCGACTACCGTGACAAGGGCACCGACACCGGCGACCACGGCAATTTCTTCGGGCTCTACACCCACGATGACCAGCCGAAGGTCGCCCTACGGCAGTATCAGGCGCTCGTGCGTTCCGTTCGCTGAGCCAGGTGCACCACAACCCGACGAAGGGCTGGATTCATGACGTTGAGGACCCGACGGATCCACGGACGGATCGCGGCGGTTGCTTCGATCGCGGCACTGGCGGGGGCGGCGCTCGCTTCCGGTCAGATGCCTGCCGGCGCGACCACGCCGCGCCCGGCGGCCACGCCGCCTGCGACCGTGGGCGTGAACGGTCTGTGCGGTGGCGTCGTCACCGGCACGCTGCCGGCGAGCCTGCGGCCGGGCACCGCGGTCAGCGCCACGATGCACGTGTACGAAGAGCGGAGCATGCACTCGCTCGGCCAGAGCGTGCCCGTCGACTTCAAGAACCCGGGCCTGTACTCCAAGCCGTCGAGCCTGCCGAACCCGCAGCCGACGATCGCGGCGAGCACCCTCGTGAACAGCTACCTCGTCCACTCGGACCCGCCCGGCGACTCGATCGTGCGCCGCGCCGCGACTGTGGGCTTCACCGGCACGATCCTCGGCGTCGAGGTGAAGGCGACGACGTTGAGCAACAACGCGAGCAAGGCCGAGCTGCGCGGGCCGGCCACCTACGCGAACAACGTCTCCGGTCTCGAGCTCGGCCTCGACGGTCACGGTGACTACGCCCGGCTCATCAACGCGCACACGTTGTCGTTCGCGCTGAAGACGTCGTCGGTCGTCGACGAGATCCGCGTGATCACGACCGCGACGACGAGCACGAGCTCGGCGCTCAAGGGCTACCGCATGCTCGCCTCCGACGGCGGCGTCTTCGACTTCGGCGGCCAGAAGTTCTACGGCTCGACCGGTGGCACGGTGCTGAACAAGCCGGTGGTTGCCGGGCAGAACACCTGCGGCAACGCGGGCTACTGGTTCGTCGCCAGCGACGGCGGCGTCTTCAGCTACGGCGACGCGCCGTTCTACGGCTCGGCCGGCGGCACGGCGCTGAGCTCACCCGTCGTCGGAATGGCCGTCACCGCGACCGGGGCCGGCTACTACCTCGTGACCGCCACCGGTCAGGTGCTCGTCTATGGCGACGCCCAGACGTGGAACAACTCGGCCGGTCACCACGACCTCCAGTACCTGCACCTGAACCAGCCGATCGTCGGCATCGCGACCGCGCCGAGCGGACGCGGCTACTGGCTCGTGGCCTCCGACGGCGGCATCTTCGCCTTCGGATCGCCATCGGACGCCGGCTTCTTCGGCTCGACCGGCAACCTTCACCTCAACAAGCCGATCATCGGCATGTACGCGGCGAAGGACGGCGACGGTTACTACCTGTACGCATCCGACGGCGGCATGTTCGTGTTCGGACACGAGCCGTTCTTCGGGTCCGCGGGTGGCACCGCCCACACCAACCCGATCGTCGGCGCGCGACTCGCCTCCGACGGGCAGGGCTACTGGTTCGTCGACTCGGCCGGGAAGATCTTCCAATTCGGTCCGAGCGCGCCGTTCGCGGGTGACATGAGCGCGGTGAAGCTCTTCCGCCCGATGATCGGGATGATGTAGCGGTCCTGATGGTCGCGCTCGCTGCGGGCCGGGATACCCGGCCCGCGGGCGCTCGCCGCTCCATGACGCGGGATGGGAGTGAGCAAGGTCGCTTGCTCACTCCTCTCGCCGTTTGCCGTCGTGCGCTGTCAGAGCGCCGCGACTACAGCGCGAGCAGGCGTTCGGCGGTCGCGAGCGAGACGACGTACACGTTGTTGATCGTCTCGAGGTTCGGGACGAGCGTCTCGCCGACGAGCGCGCGGCGCGCGACGTCGAACGCCTGCACCATGTTCTGCGAGTGCTGCGAGGTCGGGATGACCTGGAGGTAGCGCTTGCGGATCGCCGAGATGCCGACGAACACCGTGCCCGACCCCCGCGACACCGCGACCCCGCGCCCCCAACCGGCGCACGGGATCTGCGCGCGCTCGCGCCAGGCCCGGTCGTAGACGCGCAGCACGCCGGCGCGGCTGTCGCAGATCCACTGCTCGTCGTCGGAGACGATCTGGATGCTGTGCGGCCCGCTCAGTGACAGCGGCGTGCCGCGGCCGGTCTCGAGCTCGATGACGCCGCCGTTGCCCTGCATCTTCACGAGCCGTTGCGCGACGTACTTCACGGTCTGCTTGCCGTCGACGTGGTGCACGAGCACCGACATCTTCCCGTCGAGCGTGCGCACGATCTGATTGGCGTGGAACTTGTCGACGGTCTCGGCGCCGTCGTCGCCGCCCGGACGCGCGGCCGACGCTTGGGGTCGACGCGCGGACCGCACCGGCACCCGCTGCGTGAAGCCCTCGGTCGCGAGATCGAACGCGACCGCTTCGTCGCGCCCGGTGTTCGCGATCCAGAGCGTCCCGTCGACCTCCGTGATCTCGTGGCTGTCCTTGAGCTCGACGTCGAAGTCGGTGACGGTGCCGGTCGCGAGATCGAGGCGGAAGAAGTCGTTGCCCGACGAGCCGTAGACGACGTCGGCGTCGGGCCGGATGACGAGCGAGCTCATGCCGAACTCACCGCGGTCGAGCGCGCGCACCGGCTGGAAACCGTCGGCGGTGAGGACCTGGACCGGATGCACCTCGTGGCGCTCGATGTTGCGGTCGGCCGGCTTCGTCGCGAGCGCGCCCACCACGACGAGCGCTTCCGCGGGGTCGATGGGCAGCGTCACGTGACTCCCTGCGTCTTCATCAGTCGATGGATCTCCTCGTCGTGTGGGCCCGGCCGCGACGCGCGGCTCACCAGATCGCGGTCGAAGCCGCCGACGAGGGCGTCGATGCGATCGGTCGGGAACCCGCAGAACGTGAAGAGCCGCGCGATCTCGCCGGGATCGGTCTGCAGCGTCTCGAGCCGGAAGCTCGCGAGCCGGTCGCCGTAGAGCTCGACGAAGCGGGTCTTGCGTTCCTGCGCGACCCGCAGGACCTCGACGTGATAGGCGAGCGGCCCGTCGCGGCGCACGATCTCGACGAAGCCCGCCATCTTCGGCCCGAACGGGAGCGGACCCTTCGTCTGGCGCGTCCAGAGCAGGCGGGCCGTGTACGCGACGAATGCCGGCCAATCGCGCGGACGCACCTGCTTGAGCAGCGATCGTCCACCCGTCGCGTCGAGGTGCTCGCCGAAGTCGCCCTCGGCCCGGCGGGGCGTCAGGTACTTGCGGATCGCGATCGACGGCTTCAGCGACTCGTGGTTCAGCGTGCGCCGGTAGTTCGAGTCGATGCAGCGGGCGGGATCGCGCTCGACGTAGACGACGCGCGCGTCGGGGAAGACTCGGTGCACGAGGTCGGGTCGGAGGCAGTTCACCGGCGACTTCTCGACGAGTGTCTTCTCGGCGGCGGCATCGAGCAGCGTCTGCCGGATCCACGAGGCGGCGCGCGCGTCGTCCTCGACGACGTCGTCCGGGAGATGCGAGAAGCTGCCGGCCTTCCACACCATGTGCGGCTCGGTCTCGAGGTGCACGTCGGGACGTGACTCGAGCAACCGGCCGACGAACGTGGTGCCCGATCGGGACATGCCGATGATCAGGATCACGTCGCCGCCAGAGCCGGCGCGTCGCCTGCGGCCCGCCGAACTTGCTCACCGAGGCGTCGGGGAAGCCGAAGCTTGCGAGGCTGACCAAACAAGCTCGGAGCGGGCATCCGGCGAATCCTAGGAGACCGGGGTCGAGCGGCTTCCGGGCGACCGGTACCATCGCTCGCTCCCATGGGATCGCCGCCGCCTGCGCTCGACTTCGTCGTCATTGGCGCGCAGAAGGGCGGGACGACGACGCTCTTCGAGCACCTGCGCCAGCACCCGCGCCTGTGCCTTCCGGCCGACAAGGAAGCGCCGTTCTTCAACCGGCCCGAGCTGTACTCGAAGGGCGCGGAGCACCTCTTCACGACCTACTTCCCGCAGCCGCTGCCCGAGGGTCGGCTGCTCGGCACCGTGACGCCGCAGTACATGTGCATCCGCGGGTGCGCGCAACGGGTCGCCGACGCGTTCCCCGCGGCCCGGCTCGTCGCGATCCTGCGCGACCCGGTCGAGCGCGCGTACTCGCACTACCGGATGGCGGCGCGTCGCGATCAGGACACGCGGTCGTTCGACGACGCGATCGCGGAGATGCTCTCGAGTCCCGAAGCGCTCGAGGCCGGGCGCGCGTCGACCCGTCTCGGCGAGACCTACGTCGCGTGGAGCGAGTACGGCCGCATGCTCGGCGACTATCTCGAGCGCTTCGACCGCGAGCAGCTGCTCGTGACGTACACGAGCGACCTCGAGTCCGAGCCCGCCGCGGTGCTCGGCAAGATCTACGAGTTCCTCGGCGTGTCGGTCGTGTTGCCCGATGGGCTGGGGGAGCGCTTCCACGTCGGCGGCTCGCAGCGACGGTTCCCGAACGTGCAGCGCCGGTTGCGACGATCCCCGGTCGGCTGGCTGTGGAAGCGGATGCCGCAGGGCACGCGCAGTCGCCTCTTCATCAGGTTCGACCACTGGAACGTGCGTCGCGACGAACCCGCAGCCGAGGGTGACGAAGGCGGGCGCTGGTCGGCCGAGACCGAGGCCCGCCTGCGGGCGCACTTCGCGGCCGACGAGGCCGCGCTCGCCGACCGCTTCGCCCTCGAGCTGCCCTGGGCCTGACGTTTCACGGCGCGCGCGGCGAGCGAAGCGAGCACGCGACCCCGCTCGCTCCCGCGTTCGCGTCACGGAGCCGCGAGCAAAGCGAATGACCCTGAGAATCGCCACGGTGCGCGTTCGTCGGCGTGCGCAGGGCGAGCTAGCCTCCCCCGATGCCGGAGGGCGGGGCGGGCGGGGCCCGGGCGGGTGAGACGGTTGCCGCGCGAGCCGGACACCGTCGCGGTCGCGCGCTCGTCGTGCTGAGCACCGTTGCCGCGTTGCTCGCGTCGTTCGCGATCGCGTGGACCGCGTCGGCGAGCGCGGCCGGTGGCCCGACGGCGACGCTGCTCGCGTCACCCGCGTCCGGCGGACTCTCGAAGATCAAGCACGTCGTCCTGATCATGCAGGAGAACCGCTCGTTCGATCACTACTTCGGGATGTATCCCGGCGCCGACGGCATCCCGGTCGACGCGAGTGGCAACCCGACCGTGTGCGTGAACGACCCCACGACGCACCAGTGCGTGTATCCGTGGCACGACCCGACCGACATCACGAACGGCGGACCGCACGGCGCGCACGACGCGAACAACGACATCGACGGCGGCCGCATGGACGGCTTCATCAAGCAGTACCAGGCCGCGCTGAAGAATTGTCGAGGCAAGCCGAACCAGCCCGACTGCGGCGTGCCGAAGGCCGAGCCCGACGTGATGTCGTACAAGCTCCGCTCGGATCTACCGGAGTACTGGAGCTACGCCGACAACTACGTGCTCATGGACCACATGTTCGGATCGGGCCGCACGTGGAGCCTGCCCGAGCACCTGTTCATGGTCTCGGACTGGGCCGCGCGGTGCTACAAGCCGAACGACCCGATGAGCTGTGAGAACGAGGTCGACGCGGTCGACGACGCGCGCTTCCAGCCGTCGCCGAACTACGCGTGGACCGACGTCACCCACCTGCTGTCGCAGAACGGCGTCTCGTGGGGCTACTACGTGTTCGACGGCAGCGAGCCCGACTGCGAGGACCCCGGCGACCTCACGTGCATCCCGCTGCCGCAGTCGTATCGCACGGGGAGCATCTGGAACCCGTTGCCGTACTTCAGCGACGTCAAGCAGGCGGGCCAGCTCGGCAACATCCAGAGCGTCGACAACTTCGTGGCCGCCGCGCAGAACGGCAACCTGCCCGCGGTGTCGTGGGTCGTGCCGACGAACTCGGTGAGCGAGCACCCGCCCGCGTCGATCGAGGACGGCCGCAAGTACGTCACGTACATGGTCAACAAGGTCATGCAGAGTCCCGACTGGGACTCGACCGCGATCTTCCTCGCGTGGGACGACTGGGGCGGCTTCTACGACCACGTGAACCCGCCCGGCGTCGACGCGAACGGGTTCGGCATCCGCGTGCCCTCGCTGCTCATCAGCCCGTACGCGAAGCAGGGCTACGTCGATCACGGCGTGCACAGCTTCGACTCGTACCAGCGCTTCATCGAGGACGTGTTCCTCGGCTCGTCGCGACTCGACCCGACGACCGACGGTCGTCCCGACCCGCGGCCGGTGGTGCGCGAGAACTACCCGGGCCTCGCCGACCTCGCCGACGACTTCGACTTCACGCAGTCGCCGCGGCCGCCCGACATCATCGGCAACTCGAGCGCGTCGGCGCTCGCGGCGCCCGTGAATCCGAAGGCGAAGGCGCTGCCCTCCGCGCAACCGCCGAGCGCGGCCGACCTCTCGTCGCGCAGCATCATGCCCGCAACGCCGCCGCGCGCCGCCGTCGACGCGACGGCCGGTCCGATCTCCGGAACCGAGAACTTCTCGGTCGTGTTCGACGGGTCGCAGACCCGCACGGGGACGCGCGCGCTCACGCAGTGGTCCCTCGACTTCGGCGACGGCAAGAGCACGCAGGGAACCGGTGCGCCATCCGCGACGATCAAGCACACCTACGCGAGCGCCGGCGCCTTCACCGCGCACCTGCACGTCGTCGACCAGGCCGGCTCGACCGCCGACGACACGCTCGTCGCGAACGTGACCGCGGCGGCGCCGACGGTGTGGATCCAAGGCAGCAAGCCATTGGGCTTCGACACGCTGAGCGAGTCGTTCAACGCGTCGGAGAGCAGTGCGGGCAAGTGGACGATCGACTTCGGCGACGGCACCAAGGCGAAGAAGGGCACCGGCGTGCCGCCGGCCGCGCTCAGGCACGGGTACAAGCACGTCGGCATCTACACGACCACGCTCACGGTGACCGATCCGGATACCGGCCGGTCGAACGTCGCGCGTGCGGTCAGCACCGTGTCCGCGAGTCGCGCGCCGACCGCGGTGTCGAAGGTTCCCGACGTCGGTCCGAGCTCCGCGCACCTCCTCGCGGACCTCTGGTACAACGGCAAGCCGACGTCGTTCCACTTCGAGTGGGGCACGAACCCGTCGAACCTGAACAACTTCACCCCGACGCGGAGCGCGGCGAACGGCGCGAGCAGCCCGGCGCAGGAGATCACCGGCCTCACGGGCGGGGGCAAGTACTACTACCGGGTCGTCGCGACGAACAGCGTCGGCACGACGTACGGCGACGTCATCGCGTTCACCCCGAACACCGGGCCCAAGGTGAAGCTCACGAATCCGAAGTCGCTCACGAAGGACTCGGTCACGCTCACCGGCAGCGTGAATCCGCAGGACGCAGCCACGACGGCGCACTTCGAGTGGGGCGTCGGCAACAACATCGACCACGTGACGCCCGACGTCGACATGGGCGGCAACAAGGGCATGAAGCCGATCACCGCGGACCTCACGGGCTTGCAGCCGAACACCACGTACTCGTACCGGCTCGTCGCGGAGAACGCGGTCGGCGAGACCGCGAGCCCGGCGAAGAAGCTCACGACGAAACCCGCGACCGGCGGCGCGAGCGCGGCCGACGACACCGTCGCGTCGTCGTCTTCCATCGTTCACTTCTGATCGTTTGACGCGCGCGCGTTGCGCGTCCGTTGCGCGTGCGAGTGCCACGATTCCGCGCGTCGCCCGCCGGGGATAGCGTGCGATTGCGCGGGCCTCCAGCCGGAGCCGCGCGATGACGCGTGCAACATGGGAGGTGCGCGACGTGTCGAAGTGGGCTGCGACGCGCTTGCGCGTCGTCATGCCGTGCGCCGTCGTCGCGCTCATGGTGGCGACGCTCGTTCCCGTCGCCCACGCGTCGACGCGCGCGGTGGCGCCGCAACCGATCGCGGCGAACGCGCCCAACGTCACCGGGCTGCCCGCGGGCTTCAGCATCGCGACCGTGCAGAACAACCTCGACGACGGTCCCGGCGGGAACGTCACGTCGTTCGCGTACGCGCCCGACGGTCGCATCTTCGTCGCACGCAAGACCGGTGTGCTCGACGTGTGGGACCACGGCGTGCAGCACATCTACATCGACCTGCGCGATCAGGTGAACACGTACCAGTCGCGCGGGCTGGTCGGTTTCGCGATCGACCCGAACTTCGCGTCGAACGGCCGCGTCTACGTGCTGTACACGGAGGAGCTCGATCCCGGGAACCCCGACTCACCCGAACCCGCGGGTGGTCAGCTCGTGAGCCTCACGAACAAGCCCGGTCAGCCCGACGTGGGTGATCCGTCGAGCGAGCGGGTGCTGATGACCGGCTTCGACTCGACGGCGACGTTGCACTCGGTCGCGGGGCTGCGGTTCGGTCCCGACGGCACGCTGTACGTGGGCCTCGGTGACGGCAACGGCAATGGTGTCGGAACCGGCACGTCGATCAACGCGCTCAACCTCGACGACCTGCGCGGGAAGGTCCTGCGCGTCGACCCCACGACCGGCAACGGCGTGGCATCGAACCCGTACTACGACGCCGCGAACCCCCACTCCGTGCGTTCGCGCGTGTTCGCACGCGGTTTCCGCAACCCGTTCCGCTTCACGATCGATCCGACGAACGGCACGCTCTACGTCGGCGACGTCGGCTGGAACACGTGGGAGATGTTCCAGGTCTTTCCGCAGAGCGCGTCGAACCCCGACGTGCAGCGCGACGCGGGTTGGCCGTGTTACGAGGGCGGCGACGGCATCTCGCTCGTGCAGCCCGACTACCAGGCCGCGCCGCAGACCGCGCCGATCTGCCACTCGATCTATACGCCGGCCGAAGGTGGGACGGGCCAGGGCGCGGTGCCGCCCCTCTACGGCTATCGCCACGACGACGTGCCCCACGACGTCGGCTCCGCGATCGTCGGCGGCCCCCGCTACCTCGGCACGTCGAACTATCCGTCGCCGTACGTCGGCAAGCTCTTCCTCGGTGACTATGCACGTGCGCGCATGCAGACGCTCGATCTGTCGAATGGTCACGCGACCGACTTCGGGACCTCCGGTACGTGGGGCAACCCGGTCGACATCCAGATCGCGCCCGACGGCAACGTCGCGTTCCTCGCGTTCGGACCCGGCACCCTCGACGAGATCGTCTACACGAGCTCGGGCAACCGGCCGCCCGTCGCCGTCGCGCACGCGGACCACACGTCGACGACCGGCAACTCGCTGACCGTGCACTTCTCGAGCGCGGGCTCCTCGGATCCCGACGGTGATCACCTCTCGTACCTCTGGAACTTCGGCGACGGCGGCGCGCCGAGCACGAGCGCGAATCCCGTCCACACCTTCGGGCACGGCGCGTTCACGGCGACCTTGCTCGTCTCCGACGGGCGCGGCGGGAGCGCGAGCGCGAACGTGCACATCCGGGTGGGGGTGTCACCGCCCCAGGTCTCGTTCACCGCGCCGGCGACGACCTTCCGGTTCCGCATCGGGTCGACGATCCCGATCGCGGTGCACGCGGTCGACCCCCAGGACGGACCGCTGACCGGCGACTCGGTGTCGACGAGCATCGACTACTGGACCGGTGGCCACCGCTTCCCCGTGAACGACTTCGACGGCGTCTCCGGTTCGTTCGTCGCGGCCGACCAGGGTTTCGTGACCGCGACCTATCGCATTACGACGACCGCGACCGATTCCGACGGGCTGTCGACGACGATCACGCGCAATGTGCTGCCGGTCGTCGCGAGGGTGACGATCGATTCGCAACCGTCGGGCATCACACTCTCGGCCGACGGCGTGAGCCACCGGACGCCGTACACGTTCTCGACGATCGCGGGCAGCGAGCGCGAGATCGCCGCGCCGGCCGCGGTCTCGGTGGGCGGCGCCGACTTCGACGCGCCCGCGTGGTCGGAGGGAGGTCGGGTCACGCACAACCGGTTCCTCGAGTACGTCGCGCCCGCGGGCTCCGTCACCGCGAAGGTGACGTACGCGGTCGCGCCGACGACCAACCGCGGCTATCGCATCGTCAGCGCAGCCGGCGTCGTGCAGGGCTTCGGTCTCTCGAGCTACGGCGACCTGCGCGGCCATCACCTCGCGGCGCCGATCGTCGGCCTCGCGTCGACGCCCAATCGGCGCGGCTACTGGTTGCTCGGGAGCGACGGCGGCGTGTTCAGCTACGGCAGCGCGCGGTTCTACGGGTCGACCGGCGGGCTCCGACTCACGCGCCCCGTCCTCGGCCTCGCGGCGCCGCGCGCCGGTGGCGGCTACTGGTTGGTGGCGAGCGACGGCGGGATCTTCTCGTTCGGCGCCACCCGTTTCTACGGCTCGACGGGCGCGATCCACTTGAACCGACCGATCGTCGGGATGGCGCCGACGCCGTCGGGCCACGGGTATTGGTTGGTGGCGAGCGACGGCGGGATCTTCGCCTTCGGCGACGCGCGCTTCTACGGGTCGACCGGCGGGCTGCGACTCAACCGCCCGATCATCGGCATCGAGGCGACGCCGTCGGGCCACGGCTACGAGCTCGCCGCCGACGACGGCGGCATCTTCACGTTCGGCGACGCCGAGTTCTTCGGCTCGCTGGGCTCGATCGGCGGCGACGCGCGGATCGTCGGCCTGGGCTGACGCTCCGCCGTGCCGGCCTGGACGGCGCGCCCCACGACCGGACAACATCGAGCGAGAGCACCGGGTGCCCGGCGCGGTGGGACAGGAGGGCGGCACCATGCGAGGGTCGCGCGCGCGAGGCCTCGTCGTCGCGCTCGCGACACTCCTGACGCTCGGGCCCGCCATCGCGCTCGGTGCGGTCGCCGCGCTGGCGGGTGCGGGACCCGCAGGCGCGGATCCGCCGCCGGGGTTCGCGACCGTGCTCGTGCAGGGCAACCTGCTCGCGGGACCGGGCGGAGGCCCGACGTCGTTCGCGTACGCGCCCGACGGTCGCGTCTTCGTCGGCCGCAAGACCGGCGTCGTCGACGTGTGGGATCACGGTGTCGAGCACACGTTCGTCGACCTCCGCGACGAGGTGAACACCGTGCAGTCGCGCGGCCTCGTCGGCATGGTGCTCGACCCGAACTTCGCGACGAATCCGCGCGTGTACGTCCTCTTCACGCAGGAGCTGCGGCCCGACGACCCCGATCAGGGCTATCCCGCGGGCGGGAAGCTCATCTCGATCAAGCCGATGGCGACCGACCCCGACACCGCAGACCCGGCGACGCGCGTCACGTTGGTGTCGGGCTTCAAGTCGCCGTCGCGGCTGCACTCGGTCGCGGGCTTGCGTTTCGACGACCAGGGTCACCTGCTCGTGGGCTTCGCCGACGGCAGCGACAACGGGGTGAACCAGGGTCAATCGCTCGTGGCCGAGAACATCGACGACCTGCGCGGGAAGATCCTGCGCATCGACCCGACGACGGGTGCGGGCATCCCGGGCAACCCGTTCTACGACTCGGGCAGCCCGATGTCGGTTCGCTCGCGCGTGTACGCCTACGGCCTGCGCAATCCGTTCCGTTTCACCGTCGACCCGAGCAACGACGACGTGTACGTCGGTGAGGTCGGCTGGAACACGTGGGAGCAGCTCGACGTGTTCAGGCCGACGTTCTCCAACCCGCGGCACGACCGCAACGGCGGCTGGCCCTGCTACGAGGGCGGCGAGGTCGCCAATCACGGCGTCGCGCTCGTGCAGCCCGACTACCAGACGTCGCCCGAGACCGCGTCGACGTGTCATGCGATCTATCCGCCGAGCGAGGGCGGGACCGGCGTCGGCGCGATCGATCCGCTCTACTCGTACCGTCACGACGAGGTGCCGCACGAGGTCGGCTCCGCGATCGTCGGCGGCCCGAAGTACACGGGCACGTCGAACTATCCGTCGCAGTACGTCGGGAAGCTCTTCGTCGGCGACTTCGCTCGCGACTCGATGCGCGTCGTCGATCCCGCGACGGGCGCGTGGTCGGACTTCGGCACGTCGGGCACGTGGGGCAGCCCTGTGGACATGCAGATCGCGCCCGACGGGAACGTCGCGTGGCTCGGCATCGCTTCGGGGCAGCTGCGCGAGATCGTCTACACGGGTAGTACCAACCATCCGCCGGTCGCGCACGCAGGCGCGAACATCACGACGTCGCCGACGGTGCCGATGACCGTGAAGTTCTCGAGCGCGGGTACGAGCGACGCCGACGGCGACTCGCTCACGTACCACTGGGACTTCGGCGACGGGAAGACGTCGACGCAGGCGAACCCGCAGCACGTGTACAAGAAGGCGGGCGGCTACCAGGTCACGTTGACGGTGTCGGACGGTCACCCCGGCGGTGTCGCGACCGCGAACCTGCAGATCGGCGCGGCCGACGCGTTCCCGACGGTGTCGTACATCACGCCCAATCCGCGCGCGCGCTTCGAGATCGGCGACACGATCCATGTGACGCTCGCGGCGAACGACGCCGAGGACGGACCGTTGTCCGGCGACAGCGTGCAGACGACGATCGTCGAGCACACCGGCGGGCACGCGTTCCCGGGCGGCGACTTCAGCGGCACCTCGGGCTCGTTCCAGTTCGCCGACCTCGGCTTCGACGACACGTACTACGAGCTCGACACGACCGTGACCGACTCCAGCGGCCTCGAGACGTCGATCACCACGAACGTGCTGCCGAAGACGGTGCCGGTCACCGTCGCGTCGCAGCCCGCGGGCGCGACCGTCACCGTCGACGGCATCGCGCACGCGACGCCGTTCACATGGGATCCGATCGTCGGCAGTGAGCACGAGGTCGTCGCACCGTCGACGGCGTCGTTCGGCGGCGCGACGGGGACGTTCAGCACGTGGACGTCGCCCAGCGGGGTCGACGCCGACACCTTCGCGTCGTTCGTGGTTCCCGATGCCGCCACGACCGTCGCCGCGCGCTACGACTCGATCGCCGATGGCTTCGCCGTCTCCGACGCGTCGATCGTCGAAGGTGATTCGGGTCTGCGCGATGTCGCGGTGACGATCAGCCGGTCGGTCGCGTCGAGCACGACGACGTCGGTGCAGTGGAAGACCGTCGCCGGCAGCGCGGTCGCGGCCGATTTCGTGAAGGCGTCGGGCACGGCGACCTTCGCGCCCGGACAGACCAGCAAGGACGTGCTCATCGGCGTGCACGGCGACACGAAGGCCGAGCCCGACGAGCAGTTCGGCGTCAAGCTCACGAACCCGATCGGCGGCTCGATCGTGCAGCCCGTGGGAACGGTCACGATCCTCGACGACGATCCCGGCTCCGGGTCGCTGCACGCCGACGTCGGTGACGTCACCGTGCTCGAGGGCGGCGCGGCCACGCGCAGCGCGGCGTTCACGGTGTCGTTGTCGGCGCCGAGCCCCGGCGGCGTGACCGTCGGGTACGCGACCGCCGACGGCACCGCGAAGGCGGGCACCGACTACACCGCGACTGCGGGCACGTTGACGTTCGCCGCGGGGCAGGTGTCGCAGACCGTCGACGTGCCCGTGAAGGGCGACCGCAATTCGGAGACCACCGAGAGCTTCACGCTCGCGCTGTCGAAACCGGTCGGTGCCGCGCTCGGGCGCGCCACCGGCACCGGGTACGTCGCGACCGACGACTCGCAGGTCGTGCTGTCGATCAGCAGTGGCAACTACTACGAAGGCGACCGCGGTAAGCCCAAGATCCCGTTCACCGTCTCGATCGGTACGCCGAGCACCGATCCGGTGAGCGTCACGTGGACCGTGAACAACCTCACGACGAGCTCGTCCGACGTGAAGCTCGCGTCGGGTGTCGCCACGATCCCCGCGGGCTCGCTCGACACGACCGTCGAGGTGACGACCATCGCCGACACCGTGCACGAGAGCAACGAGAGTTTCGACGTCACGCTCGCCAACCCGGTCGGCGCGACGATCGGCACCGGCACCGGCCTCGAGATCGTGCGTGACGACGACCCGGGCACGCCTTCGAACCGCGCGGGGATCGGCGACGTCCAGATCGTCGAGGGTCAGAACGGCACGCGTGCCGCGCGGTTCGTCGTCACGCTCGCGACCGCGCAGGCGAACACGGTTTCGATGCACTACGCCACGGCCGACGGCACCGCGACGGCGGGCGCCGACTACCGCGCCCGATCCGGGACGGTCACGTTCCCGCCCGCAGCGGTGGCGCGCGTCGTCTCGATCCCGATCGTCGGCGACACCGTGGCGGAGGCGAGCGAGCTCTTCACCGTCACCCTGTCGAGCCCGTCGGGCACGACCATCGCCGACGGCACCGGCCGCTGCACCATCACCGACGATGACTAGCCACGCTCCGGTGTCGATGCTTTCTGGTCGGGGCCTCCGTGTCGGACGGCCCGCGCGGCGAGCCGCCCGTTCCTGCGGTCACGCTCCGGTGTCGATGGTCACGAACGAGCGCGCTACCGTCCCGCGGTCATGAAGATCCGTAGCTTCTCGGACACCGACGTCGTGCGACTGCACGGCGAGTTCACGGGCGCAAAGCCGTTCCCGCACGTAGTGATCGACGATTTCCTCGTCGGTGAACGCGAGGAGGCGGAGCGCTTCCCGGCCCCCGACTGGCCGGGCTGGCGTCGCTACGAGGGCAGCGAATACCAGCCCGAGAAGATGATCTGCGACAGCATCGAGAAGATCCCCGAGGACTTCGCACGGATCATTCGCGAGATGTGCGACCCGACGTTCCTCACGATGCTCGAGGAGATCACCGGCATCCCGAAGATCATCCCGGACCCGTATCTGAACGGCGGAGGACTGCACTCGAGCGGGCCCGGCGGGATTCTCAAGCCGCACTCCGACTTCCACAACTACGAGCGCCTCGGCCTGTTCCGCCGGCTCAACGCGCTCGTCTACATGAACCCGGACTGGACCGCCGACGACGGCGGTTCGCTCCAACTCTGGGGCGACGCCAACGCCACACAGGTCGCGCGGAGCGTCGTGCCCGAGTTCGGCACGTGCGTCATCTTCCAGACCGACTTCGACTCCGTGCACGGCTTCACCGATCCGGTGAAGGGCCCGCGGTATCGCAACTCGATCGCGCTCTACTACTACACGGCCGCGGAGGCCGGGAAGTACAGCGGCGACACCACGACGTACTGGCGCCAGCACGAGCAGCGGCACGGACTCGCGGCGCTGCGCGTGCGCGCGTACCGATCGCTGCTGTTCTGCGCGCGAGGCATCGCGTACATCGCGCATCGGATCAACCCGAACCGGATGAAGGACCCGACGAAGCGGCGCGCGCGCTGAGCACCGTCAGTCTCGGCGTCCCGCTCTACCGTCCGAACCCCGCGCATCTGACGCGCTTGGTCGACTCGTTCGCGCAACAGAAGCACCCCGATCTCGACGTCGTGATGGTGGACGACGCGTCGCCGGGGCTCGACGACCGCGCGCTCGACGCGCTGCTCGCGCCCTTCCGCGACCGCGCGACGGCCGCGGGCTTCGCGCTCACGTGGACGCGCAACGACACCAACCTCGGCATGGTCGGGAACTGGAACCGTGCGGTCTGCGCGGGAAGCGGCGAGCTCGCGATGTGTGTCTCGCAGGACGACGAGCTCGGCCCGGGCATGCTCGCCGCGTACGAAGCGGAGCTCGCCGATCCCGGCGTCGCGCTCGTGTCGAGCGCGGAGGAGTTCATCGACGAGGACGGACGCCCGCTGCCGCGTCGCCTGAACGTGGGTCACCGCCACCACGTGTTCGTCGAGCGGGACCGGTACGTGCTCGACCACGCGGAGCTCGTGCGCCTGTCGTTGCGCAACGGCCAGAGCTTCGGCGAACCGTCGGCCGTGATGTTCCGCCGCTCGGTGTTCGACGCGATCGGCGGCTACGACGCGAGCTTCGAGCACGCGGCCGACGTCGACTTCAACCTGCGCGCGTCGACGTACGGACGCGCCGTCTACCTGCGCCGCCCCTACCTGCGCCGCCGCTGGCACACCGGCGGCCTCACGCGCACCAACCTCGGGTCCGGTGCGGTCGCGCGGGACCGGCTCCGGCTCTACGACCGATACCGCGACACCGCGGGGCTCACCGAGCACGACCGGGCCGAGGCGCGCGTCGCCCTGGCGTCACATTCGGTCTACGACGCGGTGCGTGCGGCACGCGCGCAGCAGTGGCCGGTCGTGCGCGAGGCGCTCGGCAACCTGCGCGTCGGCGTACGGGCGCCGCTCGGCGACCACGTCGCGCACCTCACGGAGATCGTCACCCGCAAGAACAAGGACCGGCGTTGAAGGCGAGCGCGTTCCGGCGCTAGGTTCGCCGAGTCTGGGCGGTGGGACTCGGGAGGCGGGCGATGAAGCGGCTCTTTGCGGTTGTGATCGGTGTGCTGATGCTGGGCGCGCCCGTGCTGGCCGCCGCGCCCGCGGTCGCGGCCCCGACGGCCCCGACTCGCGCCGCGACCGGCATTGCCGGGAACTACACCTGGTGGGTGAGGTGGAGCGGCCACGCCTACCACTACTTCGCGACGGTCGACCTGTACCGCAATCACACCGGCGGCGACAACCACGGTGACACGATCACCTGGTCGCGCGAGGGCCGCGCGATCTCGCTGACATTCACGGCGATCGACGGCACGTCCGTGACTCACTACACGGGCACGAAAACCCGCAAAGGGTTCAGCAAGAAGCTCCAACCCGGCATCGTGACCGACGACGAGGGCGGCTCCGGCAACTGGTACGCCTTCCTGAACGGAGCCTGACCCGCCCGTCGACCCGAGCGGTCGGCGCCCGAAGAGGCCCGATTCGGGCCTCGGTATGCTGTCGGCTTCCGGAAGTCGGTCGAGGCGGCGACGAGAGCACGGGGATTGGACGTTCGGGTGGCCGACTCAGACCTGGCGTTCGAGTGGTCGCGCCGCATCTGGCTGCCGATCTCGCGCTCGCCGCGCGCGTTCCCGTGGTACGTGCGAGCGCAGCGACGGCGGAGGAACGTGCCCGCCGTCCCGCCCGTGCAGATCGCGATCGACGGCTTCCCGCGCTCGGCGAACACCTTCAGCTCTCGCGCGTTCATGTTCGTGAACCCGGACGTGAAGGTCTCGCACCACATGCACGCACCCGCGAGCATCCTGCTCGCGGCGCAGCACAACATCCCCGCGATCGTGGTGATCCGCTCGCCCCGGGACGCGGTGCTCTCCGAGGTCATCCGCGAACCGCGCAAGCGTCTGAAGCGCGGCCTCCTCGAGTGGAACTCCTTCTACGGGCTCGTGCGGCCGGTGCTCGGTCAGGTCGTCGTCGCCGATTTCACGACCGTGACGAGTGACTACGCGGTCGTGATCGACGAGGTCAACCGTCGCTACGGCACGTCGTTCGCGCCGTACGTCAACAGCCCGGAGCGCGACGAAGAGGTCTTCGCGTCGATCGAAGCCGGTGCTCGCGCGCGCGGCAAGAGCGGCTCGCGTCTCGAGCGTCAGGTGCCGCGTCCGTCGAAGGAGCGCGCCGAGCACAAGGCTGCGCTGCAGGCGGAGTTGGACGCGCCCGACCTGCGCCCGCTCGTCGAGCGCGGCGAGTCGTTGTACGCCGACTTCGCGGCCGTCGCCCCGCGGCGAACCTGACCCGGGCCGGCGAGGGTGTTCGGCACACGCCGGCGACAACGAGAGCGGGACCGCCGCCGCACGCAGTGGCTGCTCGAGGAACATCACCTCGGCATCCCCGACCCCGGTGCCCCGGCACCCGTCGAGCCCGCACCCCTGGTGCCGTTCGCGCCGGCACCTCCCGAGCCGCCGGCACCGGTGGCACCGGTACCGCCGCCGCCCGCGACCGCGCCGACTCCCGTGCCGGTGCCGCCGCCCGCACCCCTCGCGCAGCCGCAGGTGCAGGCCGAGCAGAACGGCGGGAATGGCGGGCGCCGCCCGCCCAAGGGCGGCCTCCTGGACCGCCTCGCGCGCGGCTCTGCCTGGACCCTGACCACGCGCCTCGCCGCGATGATCAGCATCTTCCTCACGACGACGCTCGCGGCGCGCGTGCTGCACGGCGACGACGGCTACTCGTTCGGCATCTACACGCTCGCGACGAGCATCATCATGACCGCCGCGATCATTGCCCACTTCGGCCTGCCGCGGACCGTCGTCCGGCTCGTCGCAGAGGCGATGGCGCGCGACGAGCCCGGGGTCGCGAAAGGCACGGTCCAGCGCATCAACCGCCTCAACATCGGCGGTGGGATCGCCGTCACCGGCGTCCTGTTGTTCGGCGGTGGCGCGTTCCTTGCGCACCACGTCTTCAAGCCGTCGTCGGCGCACGGCCTCGAGCTCGTGATGGTGATGCTCGCGGTGTGGTCGGCGACGGAAGGCATCCGCTACACCGCGTCCGAGGCGTTCCGCGGCTTCCACGACATCAAGAGCGCGTCGATCTACGGCGACGCGATGCGCAGCGTGCTCATGGCGCTGGCGTTCCTCTTCATCTTCATCTTCATGCGCCACACGACCCTGCGCATCGCCGTCGCGGTCTCGCTCGGCGCGAGCGCGGTGACGATGGTGCTCGCGATCTTCTTCCTGTGGCGCCACACGAGCGCGATCCGCGTGCGCGTGAAGCCCGTCGCGACGGCCGCGATCATCGCGATCGCGCTCCCGCTCACGCTGACCGACCTCACGGGCATGATCGTGACGTCGGGCGACAACTTCATCGTCGGCATCTTCCGATCGGCGCCCGATGTCGGCATCTACGGCGCCGCCAGCCGCCTCTCGACCCTGCTCTCGCTGCCGCTGTTCGTGATGAACGGCGTCGTCGCGCCGATGATCGCCGAGCTCTGGACGAAGGGGAAGAAGAAGCAGCTCGAGACGTTCCTGCGCGGCGCGACCACGCTCGCGACGATTCCGTCGCTCGCCGGCTTGATCGCGTTCGTCTTCGCGGGCGGATGGATCATGCAGGTCGCGTTCGGCAGCCACCGCTTCCACCGCGGCGGCATCATCCTCGTGATCCTCGCGGCCGGGCTCGTCATCGACGTCGCCGCGGGTTCGTGCACCTTCGCGTTGATCATGACCGGCCACCACCGGCTCGTCGCGATCGCCGCGGGCATCACGCTCGTCGTGACGATCGGCGGCGAGATCATCGGTGCGCACATCGCCGGCATGACCGGCATCGCAGTCGCGTCCGCGGGCGCGACCGTGTTGCAGAACCTGCTGCTCACCGGGTTCGCGAAGCAACGACTCGGAATCTGGACCCAAGCCACGCTCTCGCCCCGCAAGGTGCTCGCGTTCCTGAAGATGCGCGACTAGCTCAGGCGACCGATTTCGCGAGGCGTTGGAGGAAGGGGCCGAGGTCCTCGTCCGGGAGCAGCGCGGCGAGCCGCTGGTTCGAGTCCTGGTAGCGCTGCGCGAGCTCCGCGCGCTTGCTGCGCGGCACGAGATGCGTGCGCTTCGGTAGCCGGCGACCGACCGCGACGATCGGGCCGCGCCACCACACGCCGAGGTCGACGGTGGGGAAGGGGTTGAGCTCGGTCCGCCGGAAGTGGTTCAGCAACCGCAGCAGACCGATGCCGCGGTTCGGCAGACCGGGGTGCACGTCGCGCGTGCTCACCTGGTCGAGCTTGAACGAATCGACACCGAAGAAGTCGGCGAGCCGGTCGAGGAAGCGCTCACGGTCGGCCGCGAGCAGCTCGTAGGTGAAGACGGCGACGCGCTCGGCGCCGAAGAGCCGGTGGTACTCGCGCACGAGCGCGTCGTACTCGTAGTGCTCGAGGTCGAACTGGACGCGCTTCCACGCGCCCGACGTCCACAGCGAACCCAGCCGGCCGCGATGGCCCTCTCCGACGAGCTGCCGGTACTCGGACTCGATCATGTCGACCTGGCTCCGGACGACCATGACGACGCGGGCCTCGGGCAGGACCTCGTGGAGCCGGCGCGCGATGCGGACGGTGTCGTAGCCGCCGCTCGCCGCATGCCCCGACAACCGCTCGGCCGAGATCACGATGACGTCGTCGGGAGCGAGCTCACCGAGCCGGGCCAGGCCGGCCTCGTACTCCGCCCGGGCCCGGACGGGGTCGTAGCGCCGGTCGGAGTCGGCGACGATGCAGCGCAGGAACGGGTCGTCCCAGGGGTGGCCCTCGACGTAGGACCGCAGGTGCGGGTGGTGCGGGAAGACCTCGTGCTGGAGCCAGGTCGTCGCGGTCTTGTGGAAGCCGATGTGCACGACCACGGGCTGCGGCATCGCGATCTTCTCTCCAACCCTTGGCGTCGACCGGCCGCCTCCTCCGTCCGTGGAGGCTCGGGATCAGGATACGGGATCAGGGATCGGTAGAATCCGGTGCCGATTCGTCCGGCTTCCCGGCATTTGCGCCTGCGGCAAGGATTTTGTTGCGCTTCCAACGCCTCCTGACGTACGTCCTGATCCTGTCGATGGCACTTCCGCTGCCCGCGCAGTTCGGAGGCGGCAAGCCGCCGCCCCTCGCGGCCTCGTCGTCGTGGGGCTTCACGCTGTTCCCGTTCTCGCTGGTGCTCATCCCGCTGCTGATCGCGTGGATGGTCGACTACACGTCCCGACCCTCCGACATCGAGTCCGAGCGACGGCGCCGCGTCGACCCCGTCCTGATCGCGCTGACCGCGCTCGTCGTCCTGTCGGTGGTCAGCTGCGTCCTCAACCATGCCGACTACCGCGCCGCGTCGATGTGGCTCTCGCTCACCGGTCTCTACGCGTTCGCGCGCTACCGGATGCCGCGCATCATCGGCCGTGAGCAGCTCGCGGTCGCGCTCGCCTGCGTGCTCGTCGGCCTCGCGCTCCTGAGCGGCGTGCAGGTGTTGACCGGCCGCGCCGTCGGCGCGGTCGCAACGTTCTTCCAGAAGCAGGTCCGCACCTCGCAGGTGTACGGCGGGAACGGCGGCGGCGGACTCTTCAAGCGCGTGCAGGGCACGTTCTTCTCGACCGACGTGTTCGCGATGTTCCTGCTCTACAACGCGATCTGGCTGATCGGTGTGACGCGTTCGGTCAAGGGACGACTGATCGCGTGGTCACTCGGCCTGTGCGGCGTCCTGATCGCGCTGACCTTCTCGCGCGGGGTCTGGGCCACGTCGCTCGTCGTCGTCCCGCTCATCCTGCTCACGTTCGTGCGCCGCCGGCTCATGCGACTGTCGCGACTGCTCGGCTTCTTCCTCGTGCTCATCGTCGTGGCCGGGCTCGCGTTCGTGCTCGCGGCGGGCACGATCTTCGCCCGGCTCCAGGCGACGCAGGTGTCGACGTCGGCGCAGACTCGCGACACCGCGAACCAGGTCGCGATCTGTCTCATCGAGGTGCGGCCGCTGTGGGGTGTCGGCGCCAACGCGATGGTCGTGCAGCAGCACATCGGCAACTGCGACCGGTTCGGCAACGACATCCGCGCCCACAACATCTACCTGCAGGACTGGGCCGAGCAGGGCATCTTCGTCCTGCTCGCGTACCTCGCGGTCGGGCTGCTGATGATCCGCGAAGCGGTCCGCAAGCGAAGGCTCGACGACGTCGGCGCGCGCTCGATGCGCACGTCGGTCGTGTTCATGGTCATCGCGTGGCTGTTCTTCATGCTCGTGTACGCGACCGCGAACGACTACAACGTGATGCCGATCTGGATCCTCCTCGGTGGGTACAGCTTGACGATGCTCGACACCAGCCGGAAGGTCGTCGAACCGCTGGGCCGCGCCGCGCCGTTCGCGTTGTCGGCGCTGCGACCACCCGAGTACGCGCACGTATGACGCGGGACACCCCCCGCGTCGCCATCGTTCACGACTACCTGACGCAGCGAGGCGGCGCCGAACGAGTGGTGCTCGCGCTGGCGCGCGCCTTCCCGGGCGCGCCGATCCACACGTCGTTCTACGAGCCCGACGAGACGTTCCCCGAGTTCGCGCAGTACGACGTGCGCACGATGCCGTTGAACCGGGTCGCGCTGCTGCGCCGGCAACATCGCCTCGCGTTGCCCGTGCTCGCGCCCGCGTTCTCGCGCCTGCGCGTCGACGCCGACGTCACCGTGTGCTCGTCGACCGGTTGGGCGCACGGCGCCGACGTGCGCGGCCGGCGGGTCGTCTACTGCCACTCGCCCGCGCGCTGGCTCTGGGTGAAGGACCAGTACGTGCCGCCCGGTAGCGCGTGGTCGAAGCGCGCGGTGCTGAACGCGATCGAGCGACCGTTGCGGCGCTGGGACGTGCGCGCCGCGCGCCGCGCCGACCGCTACCTCGTGAACTCGACGCTGATCCGCGAACGGGTTGCACGCGCGTACGGCATCGACGCGGAGATCGTGCCGCCGCCGTTCAGCCTCGATGCCGACTCGCCACGGCACCGGCCCGACGGATTGCCCGCCGACATCGGTGACCGCATGTTCGTCTGTGTCTCCCGTTTGCTGCCCTACAAGAACGTGCGCCCCGTGGTCGACGCGTTCGCGGGCACGCCCGATCGTCAGCTCGTCGTCGTGGGCGCGGGTCCCGAAGAGGCCGCGCTGCGCGCCGTCGCCGGGCCCAACGTCGCCTTCACCGGCACGGTCGGAGATGCCGAGCTCGCGTGGCTGTACGCGCACGCACGCGGGCTCGTCGCCGCGTCCTTCGAGGACTTCGGCATCACGCCGCTCGAGGCCGCGGCGTTCGGTGTGCCCGTCGCCGCGCTGCGTTGGGGGGGGTTCCTCGACACCGTGCGCGAAGACGACACCGGCGTCTTCTTCGATGCACCCGAGGCGCCGCTCGTGCGCGACGCGCTCACGCGGCTGCTCGCGCACGACTGGGAGCGCGACAAGCTGCGTGCGCACGCGGCGACGTTCTCCGAACCGCGCTTCGCGTCGAAGCTGCAGTCCGTCGTCGACGAAGAGCTCGCCCGCGCCTGACACGCGGCCGACGCCGTCGAGCGGTGCTTGCTGGTCTTGCTCGCGGCTCGGCGGGATACCCGCCTCGCGGTCGCTCGCCGCCCGAGCGAGCGAGCGAGAAATTACGTGTGCAGGCTCTCGATCGTGTCCTCGTACTCGTCGGCGCCGTGCGCGGCACCGCGGTCGAGGATGACGCCGATCGCCGGTGCACCGACCCGCCGCAGCTTCGCGGCACCGTCGGCGAGGTGGCGCTTCCGGGTCCGCCGTGCGGTGGCGACGATCACGACGCCGTCGGCGTGCCGGGCGAGCGCGAGCGCGTCGTTGTAGGGGAGCAGCGGCGACGAGCTCACGACGACGAAGTCGGCGCCGTCGGCGAGCTGCCCGAGCACCGTTGCGAGGGAGTCGCTGGCGACGAGGTCGGCCGGGTTCGGCGGAAGCGGTCCGGTGCCGAGCACGCGCAGCGCGCCGCCGGGAACCTCGACCGGACGCAGCGCGTCGGCGAGCGAGGTGTCACCGAGGAGCACCGAGGTGAGACCGGTACCGGCCGCGAGCCCGAAGCGGGCATGGATCTGGCCGCCGCGCAGGTCGGCGTCGACGAGTACGACTCGTGATCCGGCCGCCGCGAGCGTGACCGCGAGGTTCGCCGCGGCGACGTCCTGATGGTCGTTCGCGCGCAGACCGGCGACGAGGACACGCCGCATCGGGGCCTGCATCGAGAGGAACTGCACGCCCGCGCGTGCGGCGCGGAACGCCTCGGCGCCGGGTGCCGCCGGATTGGCGAGCGCGATGGGACGATCCCCGCCTTCGTGCTGTCCGCGGCGCGGAACCATCGCGAGCACGGGAAGACGCGAGAAGCGCTCGACGTCTTGGCGGCTGCGCACGGTGTCGGTGAGGAGCTCGAAGCCGAACGCGCCGGCGAGGCCGAGCACGAGGCCGATGAGGATGCCGATGATCCCGTACTTGACCGGCTGCGGCTGGCTCGCCTTCTTCGGCAGCACCGCGTCGGCGATCTGGCTCACGGCCGGCTGCGAGGTCGCGCTGTCGACGAGCACTTGGTCGTACTGCTGCTGGATCGGCCCGAGCCGCGTCTCCTGCGCGTTGTACTGCGCGGTGAGGTACTCGAGCGTCGGCGAGGACGTGGGTCCGGTCCTGCCCGCGGCGATCGCTGCGTTGGCAAGGGTCGTGACGCGCGTCGCCTCGGCCTGCAGCGCGGTCGCGGTCTTGGTGAGCGCGGCGTTCGCGGTGTCGAGCTGCTGCTTGAGCGACGCGCTCTGGTCCTTCGTCAGCTTCGCCTGCTGCGCGCCGACCTGCTCGACGTAGACCTTCGCGTACTCGTTCGCGACGTCGACGGCGGCCTGCTTCTTCGCCATCCCGATCGTGATCTTCAGGACGTTCGTGTTGAGGACGTTGCTGACGTTGACCTGCTTGATGGCCTTCGGCTCGAGATGCATCAGGTCGAGGATGTGGTTCTTGAAGCGAACCGCCTTGATGACCTCGACCTCGCTCAACACCTCGCGGTCGGCGCTGCCGGCGTTGGCGTGGCTGCCCGCGTTCGTCGCGACGTTGTTCGAGTCGTTGGACGAGAAGCGGACCTCCGACGACGCCTTGTAGATCGTCGGGCCCTTGAACGAGTAGGCGAGGGCCAGGATCGCGAAGACCACGATTCCCAGCACCACGACCCACCACCGGCGGGCGAGGATGCGGAAGTAGTCGCGAACCGTCGGCGGAGCGACGGGATCGGGGTTCATCGTGTGCGTGCTCCTGCTTGACCCACCGACCCGCCCGTCGGACGTCCCGTCGTGTGCAAGGCGTTTGATACTAGTTGTCCGGGAACGGCCGTCCCCAAGCGCGGCGAAATCCGCCCCGCCGGGTCTCCAGGAGTCAGGGCGTCAGCGGATCTCGGTCGGCGTGGGCCAGCCGTGCAGGCCGCACTCGAGCTTGCCCGTGCCGGCCCAACGACCCGAGCGCGGGTCCTCGCCGGGCCGCACCGGGCTGGTGCAGGGCGCGCAGCCGATCGAGGGGTAGCCCTGGTGGCGGAGCGGGTGCTCGGGCAGCCCGCGGTCCTTCACGTAGAGCTCCACGTCGGCGGCGGTCCACGGTGCGATCGGGTTGACCTTCACGAGACCGCGGCCGATGTCGAGGCCCACGATCGACGCCTTCGATCGGGTCGCGGCTTCGTCGCGCCGCAGCCCGGTCATCCAGGCCTCGGCGCCGTCGAGCGCGCGGGCGAGCGGCTCGACCTTGCGGGCCGCGCAGCACTCACCGGTGTCGATCTTCCAGAGGTCGTCGGGCTCGACGAGCGGCTCCATCACCGTGAGGTTCAGGTCGTAGCGCCGCCGCACGGTCTCGACGTAGTCGAGCGTCTCGGGGAAGTGATACTGCGTGTCGAGGAAGACGACCTCGACGTCCGGCGCGACCTGCATCGCGAGGTCGATCAGGACGCAGTCCTGGAACGACGCCGCGAGGACCATGCGCTCGCCGTAGCGCTCCCACGCCCAGCGGATCGCCGAGGTCGCGGGCTTGCGCTCGAGCTCGGCCGAGACGCGCGCGAGCTCCGCGAGGTCGACGTCGGCGACCCGTGCCGGCTGGCTGGTGCTTCGCACGGTCGTCACGTCGCGCACTCGCTTTCGCCGATCTCCGCCACGTACGGGCCGGTCTCGCCGAAGTCGACGTAGAGCTCGGGTGCGACGTCGGGCGGATCGAAGGCGTCGAGGTCCTTGAGCCCGGCACCCACCGCCGCGGCGCCGCCCGAGCGGGCGAGCCAGGTTGCGAACGTCTCTCCGGCTTCTCGCTCGCCGGCGAAGCGGCCGACGACGCGCACGACCGCCTCGGCCGCACGCTTCGCGGGGAGCTTCGCGGCCTTGTTGCCGAACTCGACTTCCATCGCGCCGAGGTGGCCGCCGAGCAGCATCTGATAGCCCGGCGCCGCCCGTCCGTGTGCGCGGCGCTCGAGGCCGTAGAAGCCGATGTCGGAGATGTGGTGCTGGCCGCACGAGTTGGTGCAGCCCGAGATGTTCACCTTCACGCCACCGACGTCGGCGAGCCCGGCTTCTTCGAGCGCGTTGCCGATGTCGTCGGCGAGACCGCGGCTCTGGGTCACCGCGAGGTTGCAGGTGTCGGCACCCGGGCAGGCGACGACGTCGCGTGCGAGCTCGGCGCCGGCCTGCGCCATCCCGATCTCGTCGAGACGCTCGAACAGTGGCTTCAAATCGGCCTCGGTCAGGTCTCGCAGCGCGAGGTTCTGACGGCTGGTGATGCGCACGTCCAGCGCGAAGTCACGTTGGATGGCGGCGAGGGCGCGGAACTGGTCGGCCGTGATGTCCCCCAGCTTGCACGACGCGTAGGCGCTGACCGTGCCATTCGCCCGTCCGCGGACGACATTTGCGTCTTCCCAGCGCTCGTAGGGGTCCGTCGCCAGCAGGCGGACGGGCACGTCGGTCGGCAGACCCTTGGGGCTGATCTCGGTCGAGATGCCGGCCGGCGCGTCGCCCTGCTCCTGCACCTGCTGCGGCAGCCCACCGGGCCAGCCGAACGCGGCGCGCAGCAGGCGGCGCTCCTTGATGATCCGCTGCCGCAGCTCGTCGATGCCCATCGTGTCGACGAGCCACTTCATGCGGGCGCGGAGCTTGTTGTCGCGGTTGCCGTAGTGATCGAAGGTCCGCAGGATCGCCTCGATCGTCGGCATGAGGTCTTCGCGGCTCGTGAACTCCTCGAGCGCCTGCGCGGGGTGCGGGTTCGCGCCGAGCCCGCCGGCGATCACGACGCGGAAGCCGGGCTCGACCGTGCCGTCGGGCAGCGGCCGAGTGACGCCGATCACGCCGACGTCGTTGAACATCGCCTGGCCGCAGTCGGTCGCGCAGCCGGAGAAGTTGATCTTGAACTTGCGGGGGAGACGCTGCGCGTACGGGCTCCGCAGGAAGTAGCGCGCCGCGGCCTCGGCCCAGGGCGAGATGTCGAGCACCTCGAGCGGGCACGCGCCGGCGAGGTGGCAGCCGACGACGTTGCGCACGGTGTCGCCGCACGCCTCTCGCGAGGTCAGGCCCGCGCCTGCGAGCAGCCGCAACACCTCGGGCGTCTTCTCGAGCGGCACGAAGTGGAACTGGATGTTCTGGCGGGTGGTGAGGTGGCCCCAGCCGCGCGAGTAGGTCTCGGAGATGAAGGCGAGGACCTCGAGCTGGTCGGGCTCGATCCGGCCGTACGGGATCTTCACGCGAACCATCTGGTGATGGCCGCCCTGGCGCTGGCCGTAGATCCCCTGGTTCAGACGGAAGACCCGGAAGACGTCGTCGGCGACGTCGCCCGCGAGGTACTCCTCGACGGTCGTCTCGAAGCGGCTGACTTCCTGCTCGATCTCCGGATCGAGGGTGCGGCCTCTGATTTCGGATACGTCGATCGCCATGGCGGGCTCCACGAGAGGAGACGGATGGAGGTGCGGCAAGCGTGCCGCGGCGAACCGGTCCCGGCTGGGAACCCCGGCTCAGCGAGGAAGAGAAGGACAGCGCTCGTCGTACATCTCGTGTGGGGTTCGTCCCATCGAGATGCTGTTCGCGCCGCGCTGCTGAATCACGGCGACCAGCGTACCCCAGCGCCCGTCTGAAATACCAGCACGCAAGTCGGGAATATTTGCGAGCGCCCGGGTCGACATTTCCGGTCGCGCTCGCTCGGCCCGGCACCGGGCTTCACCGTTGTCATCGGATGCCCACTCGCCGCTCCGTGACGCGGGATGGGAGCGCGCGAGGTTGCTCGCTCGCCTCGCTCGCCGCTCGGCCGCTCACGGTTGTGTTCCCGTCGTCGGGCACGCGTCGTTCCCGGTCGCGCCCTGTACCTTCACCGGTCATGCGCATGTCGCAGTTGTTTCTCCGCACGTTGCGGGACGATCCCGCGGACGCGGAGGTCGACAGCCATCGCCTCCTCGTGCGCGCGGGCTACATCCGTCGGGTCGCGGCCGGCATCTACGCGTGGCTGCCGCTCGGTCACCGCGTGCTCCGCAACATCGAGCGGATCGTGCGCGAGGAGATGGACGCCGCGGGCGCACAGGAGGTCCTGTTCCCGATCGTCCAGCCGCTCGAACTCTGGCAGCGGAGTGGTCGCGAGCCGCAGTACGGGCCGCTGATGTTCCGCCTGCTCGACCGCAAGGAGACCGCGTTCTGCCTCGCGCCGACGGCGGAAGAGGTCGTCACGACGATCGTGAAGGGCGAGTACGGCAGCTATCGCGACCTGCCCGTGAACCTGTACCAGATCGGCTGGAAGTACCGCGACGAGCTGCGACCGCGCTTCGGCCTGCTGCGCACGCGTGAGTTCCTGATGAAGGACGCGTACTCGTTCGACGTCGACCTCGACGGTCTCGATCGTTCGTACCGCACGATGTACGACGCCTACTTCCGCGTGTTCGAGCGGTGCGCGCTGACGTTCCGCGCGGTCGAAGCCGACTCGGGCGAGATCGGTGGCGACGTGAGCCGTGAGTTCATGGCCGTCGCGAGTGTGGGGGAGGACGACTTCGTCTGGTGCCCATCGTGCGATTACGCGGCGAACGTCGAGGCCGCGCGTCGCGCCGTGAGCGAGGTCGACGTGCCCGCCGCGCCCGCGGGTGCGTCGGCGATGACGGAGATCGCGACGCCGGACGTGCCGGGGATCGACGGGGTTGCCGCGCTGCTCGGCGTCGAGCGCGGCGAGCTGTTGAAGTGCATCGCGTTCGACGCCGACGGCGAGCTCGGCCTCGCGCTCGTGCCGGGCGATCGCGAGGTCAACGTCGTCGCGCTGGAGCATGCGCTCGCACCGCGCCGGGTGCGCCTCTACACCGACGACGACTTCGCCGCGCACCCCGACCTGCCGCGCGGGTACATCGGTCCGCACCATCCGGCGGCGACGGCGGTCATTGCGGATCCCTCGGTGCGGGCGGCCCACGGATGGATCACCGGAGCCAACCGCGTCGATCATCACGTGCGCGACGCGTGGCTCGAACGGGACTTCAGGGTCACCGACTGGGCCGAGCTCGTGACGGTCGTGCCCGGCGACGCGTGCCCGCGCTGCGGCAACCCGCTCGCGATCGACCGCGGCATCGAGGTCGGCCACGTGTTCCAGCTCGGCGCGAAGTACTCGAAGGCGTTCGAGGCGACGTACACCGACGACGAGGGAAACGCGCACCCGATGCAGATGGGTTGCTACGGCATCGGCATCTCGCGCGTGCTCGCCGCCGTCGTCGAGCAGTACCACGACGACTCGGGGATCGCGTGGCCGCGCGCGGTCGCGCCGTACGACGTGCACGTCGTCGTCCTCCCCGGGCGCGGCGATGCCGCGCAACCGGTGATCGACGCGGCCGACGCGCTCGTCGCGGGTCTCGAAGCGCGCGGCCTCTCGGTCCTCGTCGACGATCGCGAGGCGAGCGCGGGCGTGAAGTTCGCCGACGCCGATCTGCTCGGCATGCCGATGCAGCTCACGGTCGGAGCGAAGGGCATCGGGCGCGGCGTCGTCGAGCGGAAGGACCGCGCGACCGGCGAGCGCGACGAGCTCGCGATCGACTCGGTCGTCGAGGCGGTGGCCGCGTCCGCGGGGCCGGCGCAACCGGGTCGATGAGCCTCCCGCTGCGCGCGCCGATCGATCCGATGCTCGCGAAGCTCACGCGCGAGCTGCCCCGGTCGGGCGAAGTGATCTTCGAGCCGAAATGGGACGGGTTTCGCTGCATCGTCTTCCGCGACGGCGACGACCTCGATCTCCAGAGCCGCAACTCGAAGCCGCTCCTGCGCTACTTCCCCGAGCTGCGTGAGCCGCTGTGCGCGCAGCTACCGGAACGCTGCGTGCTCGACGGCGAGCTCGTGATCGCGACGCCCGTCGGCCTCGACTTCGACGCGCTCCAGCTGCGCCAGCACCCGGCCGAGTCGCGCGTCCGCAAGCTCGCGGCCGAGATCCCCGCGTCCTACGTCGCGTTCGACCTGCTCGCGCTCGACGACGAGTCCCTGCTCGGGGTGCCGTTCGGTGACCGGCGCTTACGGCTCGAGCGGCTGCTGAAGAAGGCAAAGCCGCCGATCTATCTGACCCCCGCGACGCGTGACGCCGACGTCGCCGACGACTGGTTCCACCGCTTCGAGGGCGCGGGCTTCGACGGCGTCGTCGTGAAGCCGATCGCGGATCCGTACACACCCGGCGCGCGCACGATGCTCAAGGTGAAGCACGAGCGCACCTGCGACTGCGCGGTCGCGGGGTACCGGCTCCACAAGGACGGCAACGGCGTCGGCTCGCTGCTGCTCGGGCTCAACGACGACCAAGGGGTGCTCCACCACGTCGGCGTCGCGTCGAGCATGGCCGCGCCCGAGCGCGCGCGGCTGCTCGAGGAGCTCCAGCCGTACCGCGAGCACGCGCTCGACGGGCACCCGTGGCGCGACTGGGCCGAGGCCGCGATGGGTGCGGTGGAGGCGGGTGGACGGATGCCCGGCGGCCAGAACCGGTGGAACGCGAACAAGGACATGTCGTGGGAGCCGGTGCGCGTCGAGCTCGTCGCCGAGGTCGCCTACGAGGGCCTGATGAACGGCCGCTTCCGCCACAACGCGCGCTTCCGGCGCATGCGGACCGACCGCGATCCCGACTCGTGCCGTTACGACCAGCTCGAGGCGGTCGCGCCGGAGGAACTGAAGGCCGTCTTCGCGAGCTGACCTCGCGCTGCGTTCAGCCGCGGAACCCTGCGGCGAGGAGATCGAAGCCGCGGTCGACGATGTCCTCGAGGTCGCCGCCGCCGTCGCTTGCGAGCCACTGCTCCGCGGCGGAGCGCATGACGACCATCGCGGCGCCGATCACCAGCCGCATCTGGAGCCTCGTCTCGGGGTCGACAGGGGAGCCGTTGCGCGCGACGAGCGCGTCGACGAGCCCGTCGGTGCGCTCGTCGTAGCTCTCGACCTGCAGTTGGTGCAGGTCGTGACTCGCCGCCGCGATCCGTAGCCGTCGGAGGGTCGCCTCCTTGTCCCGGCCCATCTGGGCGCAGAAGTTTCGGACGACGAACCGCACCGATTCGAGCGGGGCCTCGTCCGCCGGGCGCGCCGCGAGCAGGCTCGCGACCAGCGCCGACTTCTCGGCCTTGTCGCCGGCGAACGCCTCCTCCTTCGACGCGAAATAGCGGAAGAAGGTGCGCCGCGAGACGTCGCAGGCGTCGGCGATCTCCTCGACCGTCGTGTGGTCGAAGCCCTTGCGCTCGAAGAGGTCGAGCGCCGCGGCCTCGAGTGCCTCGCGGGTGCGCTCCTTCTTGCGCTCGCGTAGCCCGACGTCGGTGATGCCGACGGTGCCCGGCTCGACCGTGACCCGGCTGTCCACGGAGCAATCCTAGCAAGAATCTGTCGCCCAGTGCCGTTTGACACTTTGCGTCATTCGTCATCGAGTGCCAGAATGCTCCGGCCGGCCCGTCGTCAAGCCCCCCGCCGCCGGTGTCGAGGAGCCTGTCATGTCCCGGAGTCTCTACCGGCTCGGCCGGTTCGCGGTTCGTCGCCGGTGGCTCGTGCTGGCGCTGTGGGTCGCCGCGGTCATCGCGCTCACGGTCGGCGGCAAGGCACTCGGCGGCGAGTTGAAGGATCAGTTCACGGTCCCCGGCGTCGAGTCGCAGCGAGCGACCGACCTGTTGAAGGCGACCTTCCCGACGCAGGCCGGGGGCTCCGCGCAGGTGGTCTTCCACCCGCGGACCGGCACGGTCACGAGCGCCGCCAACCGTGCCGCGATCGAGTCCACCTTGCGCACGGTCGCGAAGGTGCCGCACGTGGTCTCGGTCGCGAGCCCGTACCAGGTGCCGGCGCAGATCTCGAAGGACCGCACGATCGCGGTCGCGAACGTCGCCTTCGATGCGAGCCCGCTCGACCTCGGCAAGCAGCCCTACCGGGACCTCAAGGGTTCGGTGTCGTCGGCGACGCGCGCCGGCGTGCAGGTCGACTTCGGGGGCGAGGTCGCGCAGTTCGGCGAGCAGTCGGGGTCGCCCGGCTCGGAGGGTCTCGGGCTGCTGGCCGCGATGATCATCCTGATCATCGCGTTCGGGTCCGTGATCGCGATGGGCCTGTCGATCGGCACGGCGCTGTTCGGCCTGGCGTCAGGACTCTCGGCGGTCACGCTCGTGTCCGCCTTCGTCACGATCCCGACCGTTGCGGAGACGATCGCGGTCATGGTGGGGCTCGGCGTCGGGATCGACTACGCGCTGTTCATCGTCACGCGCCATCGCGCCGGTCTGGCGCGCGGCCTCACGGTCGGGGATGCGGCCGGTCGCGCCATCGCGACCGCCGGCCAGGCCGTGCTGATCGCGGGGACGACCGTCGTGATCGCGATCTGCGGGCTCGCCGTCGCCGGCGTGCCCCTGGTCACGTGGATGGGCTTCGGCGCGGCGATGGTCGTCGCGGTCACCGTGGTCGCGGCGCTCACCCTGCTACCGGCGCTGATGGGCTTCGCGGGTCACAACATCGACCGCTTCGGCATCCCCGGGTTCCGCGCCCGGGTCGAGGTCGGTGCGCGCGGCGACGACGGCCGCTACCACGGGTGGGCCCGCATGAGCCATCACGTGTCCCGGCACGCGGTGGCGTACCTGCTCGCCAGCCTCGCGCTGGTGCTGACGCTCGCGATTCCCATGCTCTCGCTGCGCCTCGGCCAGCCCGACGCCGGCAACGACCCGACCAGCTCGACACTCCGGCGCTCCTACGACCTCGTCGCCGAGGGCTTCGGGCCGGGCACGAACGGCCCGCTGATCCTCTCCGTCGACCTCAGCCATGCCGACCGGGCCGTCGTGCTCCCCGCGATCTCCCGCGCCGTCGCGGCCACCCCGGACGTCGCGAGCGTCGCGAGCGCGTCCGTGAGCCCGAACGGCGAGACCGCGGTGATCCAGGTGACGCCGAAGTCTTCTCCGCAGGCCGCGCAGACGACGATCCTCATCAACCGGCTCCGCCACGACACGCTGCCGGCGGCGGTCGCATCGAGCGGCGCGCACGTCTACATCGGCGGTCCGACCGCGACCTTCATCGACCTGTCGAATCGTCTCGCGTCCCGCTTGCCGTTCTTCATCGGCGCGGTGATCCTGCTCTCGTTCCTGCTGCTGCTGAGCGTCTTCAGGTCCCTCGTCGTGCCGCTGAAAGCCGCGGTCATGAACGTCCTGTCGATCGGCGCGGCCTACGGGGTGATCGTGGCGATCTTCCAGTGGGGCTGGGGCGCGAGCCTCTTCGGTGTGCACGAGTCGCTCCCGATCTCGAGCTTCGTGCCGATGCTCATGTTCGCCATCCTCTTCGGTCTCTCGATGGACTACGAGGTGTTCCTCCTGTCGCGGGTGCGCGAGGAGTACCTGCTCACGGCGGACAACACCGAGTCCGTCGCGACCGGCATCGCGACGACGGGGCGGGTCATCACCTCGGCCGCGCTGATCATGATCTCGGTGTTCCTCAGCTTCGTGCTGGGCGACAACCCGACCGTGAAGATGGTCGGCATCGGGCTGGCGACCGCGGTCTTCGTCGACGCGACGATCATCCGGATGGTGCTGGTGCCGGCGACGATGAAGCTCCTCGGCGACGCCAACTGGTGGCTGCCCGGTTGGCTCGACCGCCTGCTGCCGAACCTCGACATCGAGGGCGAGTCGAAGCTCGGTCCCGACGAGCTCGAGTTCCCGGTTGCGCTGCCCGAGCCCGACGAGCCCGTGCTCGTCGGCTGACGGCCGCGACCGGGATACCTCGCGGACGATTCGCGGCGTTTCGACCCAGGTTTGCCGAGGTCATTGCTGGTATCGTTCTCCGGTTCGGTCCAATCGATGGTCGTCGCCTCCGGGCGGGTGGCCGACGGGGACGTGGGCTTACGCCCACGTTTTTTCGTGTGAGGAGGTGACGGCGATGACGGCGGACCCTGAAGCGATTCGTGATCGCGTCGCGCCCGTCGTCTCCGGCCTGGGCCTCGATCTGTACGACGTCGAGATCACCGGCTCGGGCCACGCGCGTGCGATCCGGGTCGTCGTCGACAAGCGCGATGCCGCCGAGGGCGAGGGCGTCGATCTCGACCTGATCACCGACGCGACGCGTGTGCTCGCGCCGGAGCTCTCCGGTGCGGGCCTGCTGCGCGACTCCGACGTCCTCGAGGTGAGCAGCCCCGGTCTCGAGCGCAATCTGCGCCGGCCCGAGCACTACGCCGCTGCGATCGACGAGCGGGTGTCGGTGAAGCACACGGTCGCGGGGGAGACGGTGCGCGAGCACGGCGTCCTCGCCGCCGCCGACGAGACCGGATTCGACGTGAAGCTCGACGACGGCGCCGACCGCCGCATCGCGTACGACGACGTGACCGCGTGCCGGACCGTCTTCGAGTGGGGTCCCGCACCGCGGCCCGGCCGCGGCTCGAAGCCCGGCAAGGGCGGCGCGACCCGTTCGAAGGGCAGCCGCCCGAAGGAGAGCAGCCGGTCGTGAGGTACGAGCATGCCTAGGAACAACGAGATGATGGAGGCCCTCACCGCGATCGCGGTCGACAAGGGCATCTCCGAAGAGATCATGCTCGAGGCGCTCGCGAACGCGCTGGTGACGGCCTACAAGCGGCTGCCCAACGCGGCGGAGGAGGCGCTGGTCGAGATCGACGTCGAGACCGGCGACATCCACGTCATCGCGCAGGAGCTCGACGAAGAGGGTCAGGTCGTCCGCGAGTGGGACGACACGCCGAAGGACTTCGGTCGCATCGCCGCGCAGACGGCCAAGCAGGTCATCCTGCAGCGCATCCGCGAGGCCGAGCGCGAGCGCAAGTACGAGGAGTACGCGGGCCGCGAGGGCGACATCGTCACCGGCATCATCCAGCAGACCGACGCGCGCTACACGCTGCTCGACCTCGGGCGCGTCGAGGCGCTGCTGCCGCAGGCCGAGCAGGTACCCAACGAGCGCTACGAGCACGGCAGCCGGCTGAAGGCCTACATCGTCGAGGTGCGCAAGACCGCCAAGGGTCCGCAGATCGTCGTGTCGCGAACGCACCCCGGGCTCGTGAAGCGCCTCTTCGAGCTCGAGGTACCCGAGCTGCAGGACGGCATCGTCGAGCTGAAGGCGGTGGCGCGCGAGCCGGGCCACCGCACGAAGATCGCGGTCGCGTCGAACGACAACAACGTCGACCCGGTCGGCGCGTGCGTCGGCGCGCGGGGTCTGCGCGTGCGGCAGGTCGTGAACGAGCTGCGCGGCGAGAAGGTCGACATCGTGCCCTTCGTCGACAGCCCGTCCGAGCTCGTGATGAAGGCACTTGCACCCGCGAAGGTGCGTGAGGTCCGCATCCACGAGGACACCGGTATCGCCGAGGTGATCGTCCCCGACTTCCAGCTCTCGCTTGCGATCGGCAAGGAGGGCCAGAACGCGCGCCTCGCGGCGCGGCTCACCGGCTGGCGCGTCGACATCAAGAGCGAGACGCAGCTGCAGGAAGAGGAATCGGGCGAGTTCTTCGCCGAGGGCGAGTGGGTCGAAGGCGCCGGCGGCGAGCTGCTGTGGCAGCCCGCGGGCGGCGGCGACGCCATCTCCGCGGCGGAAGCCGGTTACGCAGGCGCAACCGCGGCCGACCTCCCGGGCACGAAGCCGGGTGACCCGCCGCCGACAGCCGCGACGGACACGCCGACCGAGACTGAGGGCGAGCCCGCCGCCGCTTCGAACGGTGCGGCGACCGACAGCACGGAAGCGACCGACAGCGTTGCAGGCGCCGAGAGCGCAGACGCGACCGACAGCGCGGAAGCGACCGACAGCGCGGCAGGCGCCGAGAGCGCAGACGCGAACGACAGCGCGGAGGCGACCGACAGCGCGGCAGGCGCGGAGAGCGCGGCGCCGGCCGAGAGCGCGGACAGCGAGTCGCCCGGGTGACCCTCGGTGCGGGGCGGACAAGGCCGCGAACCTGCGTCGGCTGTGGTCGCGTGGCTCCTCGCGAGGAGCTCGCGATCCGCGTCGCCGCCGGTCGCGACGGGTGCACGCGAGTCGGTGTCGGCGAGCCCGGACGGGGCGCGTGGCTGTGCGGAATCGCTTGCGTGAAGCCCGCGTTGCACCGCGGTCGGCTCGAGCGCGCGCTGCGGCGAACGCTCTCGGGTGACGAACAGGCTGCCCTTCGTGCGAGACTAGGACGTTGAGCCGCCGCGGGGCGGTCCGTGACGCGCGGGCTCGCGGCGCACAGATGTCGTCAGGAGTTGGAACGTAGTTTGGCCACCAAGAAGATCAGGGTCTACGAGCTCGCTCGAGAGCTCGGTGTCGACAACCACGTCGTGATCGAGCTCTCCGAAGAGCTCAAGATCGGCGTCAAGAGTCATTCGTCGAGCATCGACGATCCGTCCGCGGACCGCGTCCGCCGGCTCGCCGACTCCAAGGGACTTCGTCGCGAGCCGGAGCCCGAACCCGCGCCCGAGCCTGCACCCGCGCCCGCACCGGTTGCGACCGTGGTGGTCGAACCGGCACCGGCGTCCGCGCCCGCACCGGCGGCGACGCGTCCGGCCGCGGCCGCGACGGCGCCCGCCGAGCCTGCGACCGAACCCGCTCGCCCGGCATCCGAGCCCGTCGTCGAGGAGCCCGCGCGGCCGCACCGCGTCGTGCGCTCGACCGGTGGTGTCGTCCCGCTTCCGCCCCGTCCCGCGGAGCGACCTCCCGAGCGGCCCGCGGCCGCGCCGGCGCCCGCCGCCGCAGCCGCGGCTGCGGCGACCCAGGCGCCCGCCGCGGCGGCCCCGGCTCCGGCCGCACCGCCGCAAGGCCTGCGGAGCAGCCTCACCGGCAAGCCCATTCCTCCGCCTCCGGGCATGAAGAAGATTCCGCCTCCGCCGCGTGGCACGCGTCCCGGCGCGCCGATGCAGCGCCCGTCGAGCGCGCCGCGAAGCGGTGGTTTCGGCGGTGGTGGAGGCGGCGGCGGCTTCTCCCGTGCTGGTGGAGGCGGCGGTGGCGGTGGTGGTGGCGGCTTCGGCGGTCGCAGTGGCGGCGGCGGACCCGGCGGTGGCGGTGGTCGGGGCGGCGGTCCCGGTGGTCGCGGTGGTCCGGGCGGCTTCGGCGGTCCCGGTGGTCGCGGTCGTCCCGGTGGTGCACGGCCGCGGCGCAAGAAGCGCCGTCGCGACGCCGCCGAGCTCGAGCCGCAGCAGGCGACCCGACTGACGCCGGCGGACGCGCCCGTCCCCGAAGGCGAGATCGTCATCCCGCGCGGCATCACGATCCAGGAATTCGCGCCGCGGCTGAACCGCACCACTGCCGACCTCGTTCGGCTGCTGTTCGACGCCGGCGAGATCGTCACCGCGACGGTGTCGCTCGCCGACGAGATGATCGAGCTCATCGCGGAGACGCTCGGCGCCGAGGTCCTCATCGTCGAGCCCGGCGCGGAGCAGGAGCTCGAGCTCCTCGCCCTCCTCGCGGAGGACGACGACGAGGACGACGACGCGTTGCTCGAGCCGCGCCCGCCCGTCGTGACCGTCATGGGTCACGTCGACCACGGCAAGACCACACTGCTCGACGCGATCCGCCACGCGGACGTCGTCAGCGGTGAGGCCGGCGGCATCACGCAGCACATCGGTGCGTATCAGGCTCGCTACAACGACCGCACGATCACGTTCATCGACACGCCCGGCCACGAGGCGTTCACCGCGATGCGCATGCGCGGCGCGCAGGTCACCGACATCGCGATCCTGGTGGTCGCGGCCGACGACGGCGTGATGCCGCAGACCATCGAGGCGATCAGCCACGCCAAGGCCGCCGAGGTTCCGATCGTCGTCGCCGTCACCAAGTCCGACCGCGAGGACGCCGACCCGACGCGTGTGCGCCAGCAACTCGCCGAGCACGAGCTCGTGCCCGAGGAGTGGGGCGGAACGACGATGGTCGTCGACGTCGCCGCGCCGATCGGGCTCGGCATCGACGAACTGCTCAACGCGATCCTGCTCGTCTCCGACGTCGAGATCGTGGAAGAGCTGGTCGCGAATCCGAAGCGGCTGGCGCGTGCGGCAGTGCTCGAATCGAACCTCGACGCCGGTCGCGGCCCGGTCGTCACCGCGCTGGTGATGGAAGGCACGCTGCACGTCGGCGACACGATCGTCGCGGGCCCCGCGTGGGGTCGAGTGCGCGCGATGTTCGACGAGCACGGTGCATCGATCGCCGAGGCCGGCCCGTCGGTTCCCGTGGAGGTGCTCGGTCTCGACGACGTCCCGCTCGCGGGCGACGAGGTTCGAGTCGCGCCGTCCGACAAGGCGGCGCGCACCGTCGCCGAGGCGCGCGCCCGCCGGCGCCGCACGGCTGCGCTCGCGCACCCGATGACCCTCGGCGGCGGCGCCCGGCTCGAGGACATCTTCGCGATGGTGCAGCGGGGCGAGGTCGCCACGCTCAACCTGATCCTGAAGGCCGACGTGCAGGGCTCGCTGGAAGCGGTCACACAGGCGCTGCACAAGCTCGACCAGGAGCACGACGAGGTGCGCCTGTCGTTCGTGCTGCGCGGCGTCGGCGGGATCACCGAGAGCGACGTGAGCCTCGCGATGGTGTCGAACGCGACCGTCATCGGCTTCAACGTGCGACCCGATCGCAAGGCGCGCGAGCTCGCGCAGCAAGAGAACGTGGAGCTGCGGCTCTACGAGGTCATCTACGGCGTGCTCGAGGACGTGAACGCCGCGTTGGTCGGCCTGCTCAAGCCGGAGTTCGAGGAAATCGTCACCGGCGAGGCCGAGGTGCGCGACGTCTTCAGCGTTCCGCGTGTCGGCAAGGTCGCCGGTTGCTACGTGCAGCACGGCACGATCACACGTGGCTCGAAGGTCCGGTTCCTGCGCGAGGGCACGGTCATCTGGAACGGCTCGATCGCGACGCTCAAGCGCTTCAAGGACGACGTGCGCGAGGTTGCGTCGGGCTACGAGTGCGGCATCGGGCTCGAGAACTTCCAGGACCTCAAGGGCGGCGACGTCATCGAGACGTACGAAGAGCGCGAGGTCGCGCGCACCTGACGCGAGAGCTCGTCACCGCCGCTCTCAGTCCTGCGCGGCGACGAGCAGCTCGGCGAGCGGCTCGAGCGCCGAGACGAGCTCATCGAGCTCGTCCGGCGCGAGGCTCTCGTAGGGCTTCGCGGCGAGGTCGTCGGTCAGCGCCTCGACGCGCTGTTTGACTGCGCGGCCCGATGCGCTCAGCCAACCGTCGTCCCCGATCAGGTCGCGATCGCGCATCCCGTCGATCACCGCGGCGATCTGCGGTGCGGGGAGGTGGTGGATGCGCCCGAACTTCTCCGCGGGCATCCCCATGTCGAGGGCGAGGAGCGCGTGCGCCTCGAGCCCACCGACACCCTCGGTCATCAGGGCGACGATGTGCCCGTCGCCCCGGTGCTCGCGCAGCAAGGCCGCGGCATGGAAGCACCGGGTCACCACGTCGTCGGGGACCGGAAGCGCGCGCAGCGCCGCGTACATGGCTCGGCCCTCGATCGGTGCGCTCGTCGCCGCGGCGAGCAGCAATTCAGTGGCGCGTGCGAAGGCGGGCGAGTCGACGCGCTCGCGGAGGATCCGCCGCAACGCCTTCGTGCAACCCTCCTGACGAGCGGCGATCGCCGCCTCGGGCGTGGTGGTCCGCCAGACCCTCGGGATGTGGCGGGCGACCTCGCCGGGCGCGAAGTTGTAGAAGAGCGCGTCGACCACTTCTGCGGGGACGAGGCCGAGGGGCGCCGCGCGGCCGGCGAAGTAGGTGTCCCAGTAGTCGGTGAACCCCAGGGCGAACATCGTCTCGTTGGGTTCGTCGGCCGAGTACGGGATGAGACCGATCGGCTCGACGAGATCGAACATCCGGCGCGCCATCGCGTTCATCGCCTGATCCTCCTGCAGCTTCCGCGCTCGTTGCGAACGCTCACGTCAGTCGGACGATCGGTCGCCGCGAGACTCATCGCTCAACCGGTGATGGTCTCGGCGCGATCAGCCGCGCGTCCAGACCGCGCCGGACGTGTAGCGACGCAGTCCGCGCGTGAACGCGACCGTGCCCGCGGTCGCGAAGAGCGCGGATATCCCGACGAGCCACGCCGCGCGCGCGGGATCGAACGACAGGACGAGCCGCGCCGGGATCGACGACACGAACGCGGCCGGTACGACCGTGTAGAGCATCACTTTCGCCGCACCCGCGAACACGTCGACCGGGTACGAGCCGAGCAGCAGGATCGCGTGGAAGCCGAGCTCGCCGCCCTCACCGCGACCCGCGAAGAACGCGATCGAGCCGGTGAGCACGAGGAAGCCGGTGATGAGTACCGACGCGGCGAGCACCACACCGGCGAAGACGACGATGTGCACCGGCGTGGGGTGACCGACGATGCAGAACAACGTGATACCGAAGGCGAAGTCGCCGATGTTGACCGGCTCGACCCGTCGCACGAGCAGGAACGGGAGCGGTTGCACGGGCAGCGCGAGCACCGCGTCGAGCGCACCCTCGACCGCCATCTGACCGACCCGCCGCGCGTTCGAGAACAGCCCGAGCGTGATACCCGCCGCGCTCGTCATGACGGAGAGCAGCAGCAGGACGCGCCGGCTGTCCCACCCGTGCAGGTGACCGACCCGATGGAAGAACAGCACCCAGAAGGCGACCCATACGGCGTCGTTCACGATCATGATCGTCATCGCCGAGAGCAGCGCGGCGCGCTTCGCCGCCGCTTCCGCGAGCGCGTTGCGCATCGTCGCGAGCAGGCCGTTCATCCGCCGACCACCTGCAGCCGGCGCTGGCCCGCGCCGAAGATGGCCGCCGCGATCGCACCGAGCGCGACGAGCCAGGCGACCTGCTCGAGCAACAGCACGGGCTCGAGGTGCCCGGACGCCAGCCGCGCCGGCACGTAGGCCATCGCTCGCCATGGCAGCGCGTTCGCGGCGCCGTGCAGCCAGCCCGGCAGCGCCTCGAGCGGGATCAGCATCCCGCCGAGGATGAACACGAGCTTCTGGTAGAGAAACCACGTCGAGCCCGCGTCGCGCAACCAGAAGGCGGCCGCCGCGAAGGCGTGCTGGGCGACGATGTTCACTGCGATCGCGAGGACGAGGCTCGGATACGCGAGGAGCAGCGTGACCGGGCGCGGCGGCGCGCCGGCCTCGAGCGACGCGACGACGACCGCCGCAACCGCGAGCGCGGTGAGGCGGGGGAGCGCGCGGCCGACCTCGGTCGCGACGCGCACGGCGACGACCGACGCGGGTCGCAGGAGCTCCACGGCGACCGCGCCCGACCCGATGTCGCGCCCGATGTCGTCGATCATGCGGATGTTCAGCGAGACGACCGCACATTCGGTGGTCGCGATGTACCACGTGATCGCGACGGCCGAGTAGCCCGCGAGCCGGCCCCCGTTGGCGTGCGCGGCGACCCGCCACAGTCCCGAGAGCACGCTCACCACGATCACGTAGAAGCCGACCGCGACACCGATGCCGCCGCGCTCGGCGATCACGGATTGCGCGGCCGTGCGCGCCGCGGTCGTGAGCTTGCGGGTCGCCGCGTTCGCGCGGCTGCTCATGCGGCTGCGATCTTCGGCGCTCGACCCGGACGGATCCGCGGCGGAGCGACGATGACCGCGCCTGCGATCTGCGCCTGGCTCCTCATGTCTGCGGCTGCCGGTAGATCTCTGCGATGACCTGCTCGAGCGGCGGATCGGTGACCGAGATGTCGGCGACCGCGGTGGTCGCGAGCAGCGTGTCGAGCACGGCGCGGATCGACGTCGCGGTGGTGTCGACGACGAGCTCGGCCTTGACGTCGGTTTGCTCGAGCACATCGACGCCGGGAAGGTGCAGCGGCGGCGCCGGCTGCGCGAGCCCGACCTCGACGAGCTTCGTGGCGAGCAGCGCGCGGCGCATCGCGGCGACGTCGTCGTCGTAGATCACCGAGCCGTGGTTGATGACGATCGCGCGGCGGGCGACGTGCTCGATGTCGGCGACGTCGTGCGACGTGAGGAACGTGGTCGTGTTGCGCTCGACATTGAGGCGCACGAGCAGCTCCCGGAAGCGCTGCTTCGCGAGGAGATCGAGCCCGATCGTCGGCTCGTCGAGGAACAGGACCTCGGGTTCGTGCAGCATGCACGCGGCGAGCTCGCACCGCATGCGCTGGCCGAGCGACAGGCTGCGCACGGGTTGGTCGAACAGGTCGGCCGCGTCGAGCAGCTCCGCGAGCTCACCGACGCGCTGTGCTTCCTGCCGCCGGTCGAGCTCGTAGATCGCGGCGAGCATCCGGTACGACTGCCGCGGCGTCAGCTCGAACCACAGCAAGGAGCGCTGACCGAAGAGCGTGCCGATGCGCGCCGCGAGCCGGCGGCGGTCGGTCCACGGCACGATGCCGAGGACGGCGGCTTCGCCGGCGGTCGGGTGCAGGATCCCCGTGAGGATCTTGATCGACGTCGACTTCCCGGCGCCGTTGGGCCCGATGTAGGCGATGCGCTCGCCGGGCTCGACGGTGAACGAGATGGCGCGCACCGCTTCGATGCGGCGCCGGGCTCGTCGCCGTCCGGTCTCGAAGACCTTCGTGAGGCCCCGAACCTGGATCGACATCGCTCAAGGATGACCGGCCGGCTCACCCGCACCCGGGGATTTCGATTTCGGGCATGCGACCGGCACGACGGGGCCGCGCGAGAATCCTCCGATGCATGCGGCTGCCGTGCGCTTCGATCTCCACGTGCCCGCGAGCCGCTCGCTGAAGGCCAAGCGCGCCGCGATCCGGCCGATCGTCGACGGGCTGCGCCACCGCTTCGCCGTCTCCGTCGCCGAGGTCGACCACCTCGACCAGTGGCAGCGGTGCGCGATCGGCGTCGCCGTCGTGTCGGGTTCGTACTCGCACCTCGAGGACGTGCTCGCGAACGTCGAACGGTTCGTCGACGCCGCACCCGACGTCGAGGTGATCGACGTCGAGCGCACCTGGCTCGAGCGGAGCGACCTTCGATGAGCGGGGTGCGCTGATGCCGCGCAACGCCCCGCACCGCTACCAGCGGACCGCGCGCGTCAACGAGGTGCTCGTCGAGATCGTCGCCGACGAGCTCGCGCGGCTCTCCGATCCGCGACTCGAGATGGTGACGCTCACGGGCGCGGAGGTGTCGTCCGACCTCGCGTACGCCACGCTCTACTACTCCGCGCTGGGCGCCGGCGGCAGCGCGCAGACCGAAGACGAAGTGAAGGCGACGGCGAGCGCGTTGGCCAAGGCCGCGCCGCATCTGCGCCGATCGCTCGGTCACCAGGTCCGCTGGCGGAACACGCCCGCGCTCACGTTCAAGCTCGACCCGTCGATCTCCGCGGGCCAGCGCATCGAGGAGCTGCTGCGCGAGCTGCACTCGAACGACACGCCCGGGTCCGAGGCATGAGAAGCGACCTCGCACACGCGGCCGACGTGATCCGCGGCGCGCGCTCGGTGGCGCTCGCGTGCCACGTCAACCCGGACGGCGACGCGCTGGGCTCGATGCTCGGCCTGCACCACGTCCTGCGCGGGGCGGGCGTCGACGTCGTGTCGTCGTTCTCCGAGCCGTTCACGGTCGCGCCGCACTACCGCGAGCTGCCCGGTCTCGATCTGCTCACGCCGCCCGCGTCGTTCCCGACCGAGCCCGACGTGATGATCACCTTCGACTCGGGCGCGCTCTCGCGCCTCGGCGACCTCGAGCGGCCCGCGAAGGCCGCGCGCGAGCTCGTCGTGCTCGACCACCACGTCTCGAACGATCGCTACGGCAGCATCAACGTGATCGTCCCCGACGCCGCGGCGACGGGCGTGGTGGTGCGCCGCCTCGTCGACGAGCTCGACCTCGCGCTCAACGCCGACGCGGCCGTGTGCCTGTACGCCGCGCTCGTCTGCGACACCGGCCGCTTCCAGTACGAGACGACGACGCCCGAGGTGTTCCAGCTCGCGGCCGAGCTCGTCGGCTACGGCGTGCCGGTCGCGAAGTTGTCGCGCACGCTGTTCGAGGAGCACTCGTTCGCGTACCTCAAGCTGATGGCGGCCGCGCTCGAACGCGCGGTGCTCGACGCCGACCGGTCGTTCGTCTACACGTCGGTCACGCGCGCCGACCTCGACGAGTTCGGCGTGTCGTTCGGCGAGATCGAAGGGCTGATCGACGTCGTTCGCCGCACGAGCGAGGCCGAGGTCTCGGCGGTCTTCAAGGAAGGCGCCGACGGCGTGACGCGCGTGAGCATGCGCTCGCTCGGTGCCGTCGACGTGTGCCGCATCGCGCAGTCGCAGGGCGGCGGCGGGCACCGCTTCGCGGCGGGCTTCTCGACCGACGATCCGGTCGCCGAGATCGTCCGGCGCATCGAGAGCCAGCTTCACGAGTGAGCGTCGACGGACTGGTCGTCGTCGACAAGCCGACGGGGTGCACGTCGCACGACGTGGTCGCGCGGCTGCGGCGCATCTACGGGCAACGCCGCATCGGGCACGCGGGCACGCTCGACCCCGACGCGACCGGCGTGCTGCTCGTCGGGCTCGGGCGCGCGACGCGTCTGCTCCGCTTCTTGCAGGAGACGACGAAGGGCTACCGCGCCACGATCGTCTTCGGTGTCGCGACCGACACGCTCGACGCGTCGGGGGCGGTGCTCGATCGGGTGACGATGCGGCTCACGCGCGCGCAGGTCGAGGACGCGACGCGCGGGTTCCTCGGCGAGCGCGACCAGGTGCCGCCGATGGTGTCGGCGATCAAGATCGGTGGTCGCCGGCTGCACGAGCTCGCGCGAAAGGGCGAAGAGGTGGAGCGGCCGTCGCGGCGCGTGCGGGTCGACCGGTTCGACGTCGACGGCTTCACCGACGGCGCGTATCCCGAGGCCGACGTGACGGTCGAGTGCGGCAGCGGTACGTACGTGCGGTCGCTCGCGGCCGATCTCGGCGTCGCGCTCGGCGGCTGCGCGCACCTGCGCGATCTGCGCCGGTTGCGCGTGGGCGCGTTCGACGTCTCGGAGGCGCATCCGCTCGAGACCGTCGAGTCCGATCCGAGCGCGGTCGTGCTCACCCCGGCCGAAGCGTTGCGGGGCATGGCCCGCGTCGAGGTGGCGGGGGAGGAGGCGCGGGCGGTCGCGCACGGTGCCGTGTTCGCACCGGCGGGGCTCCCTGCGTGCACCGAGGGAGGTCCGTTCGCGATCGTCGACGCGCAGGGCGCGCTGCTCGCCGTGTACGAACGCAAGGGTGCGGCGCTGAAGGCCGCAGTGGTGATGCCGGAGGGCGCGACACCGTGAAGGTGCTGCGCGACCCGGTCGGGGCCGGTGACGCCGACGATGCCGACGCGCGTGGGAGCGTCGTCACGATCGGCGCGTTCGACGGCGTGCACCTCGGCCACCGCGCGGTGCTGCGACTCGTGCGCGAGCTCGCCGACGCACGCGGCCTGCAGGCCGCGCTCGTCACCTTCGACCGTCATCCCGCGGAGATCGTGCGGCCCGAGTCCGCGCCGAAGCTGCTGACGACGCTCGAGCACCGCATCGAGCTGCTCGACGCGATCGGATTGCTCGACGTCGGTGTCGTCCTCACGTTCGACGAGGCGCGCAGCCACGAAAGCGCCGAGGACTTCGTGCAGGAGGTGTTGGTCGGATTGCTGCGCGCGCGGCTCGTCGTCGTCGGCGCCGACTTCCACTTCGGGCACAAGCGCGGCGGGAACGTCCCGATGCTCGAGCGCATGGGCGCCGACCTCGGCTTCGAGGTGCTCGGGCTCGGGCTGGTCGCGCCCGCCGACGACTCGGTGCCGTTCTCGTCGACGCGCGTGCGCGAGCTGCTCGCGGCGGGCGATGTCGAGGGCGCGGCGACCGTGCTCGGCCGTCCGCACGAGCTGCGCGGCACCCACGCCGACGGCGCGCTCACCGTCCACCCGCGGCTGTGTGTCCCCGCGGCCGGCCGCTACGAGGGCACGCTCACCGAGGGCGAAGGACCGGTGCGACCGGTGACGATCGCCGTCGGTGAGGGGGGCGGGGAGCCCGGTGTCCTGGCCATCCGAGCCGCCGTCGACGCCGCCGGCACGCCCGCCGCCGTGCGCTTCGTCCGGCGCTCTGGCTGAATTCCGGGGGTCATGCGGTAGCATGCCCGGCTGTGTGCCGCCCCGACGGGGCAGCTGCACGACGCTTTCCCACCAGCAAACGGAATGAGAAGCGCGTTGCCGAAGGCCGCCACGATCACCGAGCACCGGGTCCACGAGACCGACACCGGCTCGCCGGAGGTGCAGATTGCCCTCCTCACCGACCGGATCAACCAGCTCACGGAGCACCTGAAGGTCCACAAGAAGGACCATCACTCGCGCCGGGGCCTGCTCATGCTCGTCGGGCGTCGCCGGAGGTTGCTCGACTACCTGCGCAGCAACGACGTCGAGCGCTACCGCGCCCTCATCGCCAAGCTCGGGCTGCGTCGCTAGCCACGCGAGGAGCGGATCGTCCGCTCCTCGTTTCGCGTCACCACAACACGCAGGACGAGGAATCGGTTGTCAGTCGCCAGCGCCCGAACCGTGAGGCTCGGACCCTGACAACTGGGAACCGGCTCCGCCTGCACGAACAGCAGAGGAGTTGTCGCGAATGAGCGACTCCATTCAGGTTTCCGGACCGGTCAATGCGGCTGGTCTCGAGATGTCCTTCGAGACGGGCCAGCTGGCGAACCTCGCCGACGGCGCGGTGCTCGTGAAGGTCGGCCGCACGACGTTGCTGTCGACGGTCTGCACGAGCAAGCCCCGTGAGGGCATCGACTTCTTTCCCTTGACGGTCGACGTCGAGGAGCGGATGTACGCGGCGGGGAAGATCCCCGGCTCGTTCTTCCGTCGTGAAGGTCGCCCCGGCGAGTCGGCGATCCTCACGTGCCGGCTCACCGACCGGCCGTTGCGCCCGTCGTTCCCGGCGGGATTCCGCAACGAGGTGCAGGTGATCGCCACGATCATGGGCGCCGACCAGGTGAACCCGCACGACATCGCGTCGATCAACGGCGCGTCGGCCGCGCTCATGGTGTCGGGTATCCCGTTCAACGGGCCGATCGGCGCGGTGCGCCTCGCGCATCACGACGGCACGTGGATCGCGCACCCCACGTTCGAGGAAGGCGACGAGTCGACGTTCGAGCTCGTCGTCGCGGGCCGGCGGCTCGAGGACGGCGACGTCGCGATCATGATGGTCGAGGCCGGCGGCACCGAGAAGTCGTGGGAGCTCTACGAGGGCGGCGCACCGAAGGTCACCGAAGAGGTGATCGCGCAGGGGCTCGAGGAGTCGAAGCGCTGGATCAACGCGTCGATCGAGTTGCAGCTCGAGCTCGTGCACAAGGTGCAGGAAGCGCACGGCCCGATCGAGCTCATCTCCTACAACGAGAGCGTCGACTACCAGTCCGACGTGTACGACGCGGTCGGCAGCGCCGCTCGCAACCCGGTCGCGGAGGCGATGAAGATCGCCGACAAGAACGAGCGCAACGCGCGGCTCGACGAGGTCGCCGACGTCGTCACTGCGGACCTCGTCGGCTCCGACGACGCGCCCGGTCAGTTCGCCGGACGCGGTGGTGAGATCAAGAAGGCGCTGCGCTCCCTGCAGAAGGAAGTCGTGCGCACCCGCATCGTCACCGAGGGTGTGCGCATCGACGGTCGTGGCCTCGCCGACATCCGGCCGCTGTCGGCCGAGGTCGGCGTCATCTCGACCGCGCACGGCACGGGCCTGTTCCAGCGGGGCGAGACCCAGGTGCTGTCGGTCACCACGCTCGGCATGCCGCGCATGGAGCAGATGCTCGACACGATCACGACCGATGAGCGCAAGCGCTACATGCACCACTACAACTTCCCGCCGTTCTCGACCGGTGAGACGGGTCGGGTCGGTTCGCCGAAGCGGCGCGAGATCGGTCACGGCGCGCTCGCCGAGCGCGCGCTCGTTCCGGTGATCCCGAGCTCGTCCGAGTGGCCCTACACGCTGCGGGTCGTCTCCGACGTGCTGTCGTCGAACGGCTCGACGTCGATGGGCTCGGTGTGTGGCTCGACGCTGTCGCTGATGGACGCGGGTGTGCCGATCAAGGCGCCCGTCGCCGGCATCGCGATGGGCCTCGTGTACCACGACGGCAAGTACGTGACGCTCACCGACATCCTCGGCGCCGAGGACGCGTTCGGCGACATGGACTTCAAGGTCGCGGGCACGTCGGAGTTCGTGACCGCGCTGCAGCTCGACACGAAGATCGACGGCCTTCCGCTCGACGTGCTCAACGCCGCGTTGCAGCAGGCGCGGGACGCGCGGCTGAAGATCCTCGACGTGATGAACGGCGCGATCAGCGCGCCGCGTGCCGAGGTGCGCGACACCGCACCGAAGATCATCTCGTTCGAGATCCCGATCGACAAGATCGGCGAGGTCATCGGGCCCAAGGGCAAGGTCATCAACACGATCCAGCAGGAGACCGGCGCCGACATCTCGGTGAGCGACGACGGCATGGTCGGCCTGGTGTCGATCGGCTCGAAGGACGGCGACAAGGTGCGCGAGGCACAGCGCCGCATCGAGCTCATCCTCGACCCGCCGACGGCCGAGCTCGGCGCGACGTACACCGGCAAGGTCGTGAACATCACGAAGTTCGGTGCGTTCGTGAACATCCTCCCGGGTCGCGACGGCCTCGTCCACATCTCGAAGCTCGGTGGCGGCAAGCGCATCGACCGGGTCGAGGACGTGCTCCAGCTCGGTCAGGAGCTCGAGGTCAAGGTCGACGACATCGACCAGGGCGGGAAGCTCTCGCTCTCGCTCGTCGGCGCCGACGCGCCTTCGGGTGGCGACGGCGGCTCCGGCGGGTCGGGTGGGTCGGGCGGCGGTCGCTCCGAGCGCACGTCGAGCGACTCGGGCGGAGGGTCGGATGCCGCGCCGGCGGCGGGCTCGTTCGAGGACTTCTGGGAAGACCAGGCGAAGGCGGAGTTCGGCGACCTCGGTCCCGCCGCGGAGACCCGAGGTGGGTCGGGCTCCGATTCGGGCGGTAGCGGCGGTGCCCGCCGGCGCCGGCCGCCGCGGCGGCGCTGAGCCGGACGGATTCGACGGAGAACGAGGGCCGAGGCCGCTCCGTGGAGGACGTCCGCCGGTCGCTGCTCGACTCCGGACTGCGCGTCGTCACCGAGTCGCTGCCCGAGCTGCGCTCGGTGACGATCGGCGCGTGGGTCGGCACCGGCTCGCGCGACGAGACCGACGCGCAGTCGGGCGCGAGCCACTTCCTCGAGCACCTGCTGTTCAAGGGCACGCCCGAGAAGTCGGCGCGCGAGATCGCGGAGGCGGTCGAGTCCGTCGGTGGCGAGATGAACGCGTTCACCGGGCAGGAGGAGACCGTCTTCTACGTGCGCGTTCCCGACGCGCACCTCGCGCTCGCCGTCGAGATCCTCACCGACGTGTTGTGGCGACCGGCGTTCCGTCCCGACGAGGTCGACTCGGAACGGCAGGTCATCCTCGAGGAGATCGGGATGCGTGACGACACGCCCGACGACCTCGTGCACGATCTGTTCGCCGGCGCGCTGTTCCCGCAGCACGCGCTGGGCCGCTCGGTGCTCGGCACCGACTCGAGCATCGAAGCCATGCCGCGCGACGACATCGCCTCGTACCACGCCGCGCACTACCGGCCCACGAACATCGTGTTGGCCGCGGCCGGCAACCTCACGCACGACGGCTTGATCGATCTGCTGTCGTCGCGCCTCGACGGCCTCGAAGGCGATCGCCCCGAGCGCGATTCCGATTCGTTCGGCGAGCCCCGTTCGGTCGCCGTGATCGAGCGCCCGACCGAGCAGGCGCACGTCGTCGTCGGTCTGCGCTCGGTGTCGCACCTCGATCCCGACCGTTACGCGTTGACGGTGCTGAACCAGGCGCTCGGCGGAGGCATGTCGTCGCGTCTGTTCCAGGAGGTGCGCGAGGAGCGCGGCCTCGCGTACTCCGTCTACTCCTACCGCGGCGCGTTCGCCGACACGGGCATGCTCGCGATCTACGCGGGCACGTCGCCCGAGCGCGTGCACGAGACGCTCGCGGTGATCGACGGCGAGCTCGACAGGCTGTCGAGTGAGCGCAGCCTGCCGGCGCGTGAGCTCGACGCCGCGAAGGGCCATCTGAAAGGCGCGATCGCGATGTCGCTCGAGACGTCGTCGTCGCGGATGCGGCGGCTCGGGCGCGCCGAGCTCATCGAGCACGAGATCCCGACGCTCGACGAGATCGTCCGTCGCATCGACGCGGTCACGGGCGACGACATCGAGCGCGTGATCGACCGCGTCATCGCCGACCGCCCCCGCACCCTCGCGACCGTCGGCCCGTTCTCCGAATCCGACTTCGAGACCTGACCGCGTCTCGACCTCGTCTGGTCATACGTCTGCTTCGTATCTGAAGCGCACGCATGAGCAGGAAGCGCGGCGCGAGGCGCGGGCCTAGAGTTCGGCGCGTGATCAAGGTCGGGGTGTTCGGCGCGGGTGGGCGCATGGGCGCGACCGTGTGCGCGGCGGTGCACGCGGACCCCGAGCTCGAGCTCGTCGCCGCGGTCGACCCGCACCACGCGGGCATCGACCTCGGTCAGGTCGGTGTGCACGGCACCGGCGTGCAGATGTCCGGCGGCACGCAGGCGCTGCTCGACACGGGTGCCGACGTCGCGGTCGACTTCACTGTGATCGACGCCGCGCGCGAGAACCTGCGCTTCTGCGCGCAGCACGGTGTGCACGCGGTCGTCGGCACGACCGGTTTCACCGACACGGAGCTGCTCGACCTCGGCAAGCTCTTCGACGAGAGCGCCGCGAACGCCGTGATCGCGCCGAACTTCGCGATCGGCGCCGTGCTGATGATGCGCTTCTCCGAGCTCGCGGCGCCCTACTTCGAAACCGCCGAGATCATCGAGCTGCACCACGACGCGAAGATCGACGCGCCGTCGGGCACCGCGGTGCTCACCGCGAAGCGACTCGCGGCGGCGTCGAAGGACTGGGCCGACGACCCGACGACGAAGCTCGTCGCCGAGGGCGCGCGTGGCGCGACCGTCGACGGCATCCCGGTGCACTCGGTGCGGATGCGGGGCATGGTCGCGCACCAAGAAGTCGTGCTCGGCACGACCGGTCAGAGCCTCATTCTTCGGCACGACGCGTACGACCGCTCGTCGTTCATGCCCGGCGTGCTGCTCGCGGTGAAGCACATCGCGGCGCGGCCCGGCCTCACGATCGGGCTCGAGGGGATCCTCGGAGTGTGAGCGCGGCGGCGAGCTGCGCGGGATCGGTCACGACCTCGTAGCCGTCGCGCGCTCGTAGCCAGTCGCGGTTGGCGATGTGCAACTCGTCGCGCGCGTCGAAGCGGTTGAGCGCGACGATCGGTGTCCAGTTTCCGAGCGCCGCGACCGTCAGCCGCACGGCGTTGATGGTGCCGAGCCCGGCGTCGGCGACGATGACGACCACGTCGGCTGCGAGCGCGTGCGCGAGCGCAACCGTGTCGCCGTCCTCCGCGATGGGCGATCGCGCGCCGCCCGCCCCCTCGACGAACAGGATCGCGTCGTCGGCACCCGTGCCGGCGCGTACCTCGACCGCGAGCTCGGCGATCGTGAACGACGGAAGCCCGAGCGCGTCCGCGGCCATCGGCGGCGCGACCGCCTTGGGCAGCCAGCGCGGGCGTGGGCACACCGTCTCCGGCAACTCGCCGGTCGCGCGCGCGAGCACGTCGGCGTCGGTGGGATGCGCGTCGGCGGGATCGAACGACTGCACCGGCTTGCGCGCGACGACCGAGCGACCGTCGGCGCGCAGCGCGTCGATCGTCGCCGCGGTGAACCAGGTCTTGCCGACCTCGGTGCCGGTCCCCGTGACGACGACGATCATCGAGTCGTCGCGTGCACGTCGAGCGGCGCGAGGTCGGCGAGCGCGGCGATCAACGCGTCGATCTGCGCGTCCGTGTGCGCGGCCGAGAGCGCGACGCGCAGGCGCGCGGTGCCGGGCGCGACCGTCGGCGGGCGGATTGCGGGCACGAGCAGGCCGCGCGCGAGCAAGGCGTTCGCCGCATCGACCGCGGCGCGCTCCTCGCCACACAGGATCGGCACGATCGGCGACGGATGACCGGCGCGCACGCGCTCCACGTGCGCGCGAAGTCTCGCTACGAGCGCCTCGCCTTCCGAGCTCGTGAGCACGCGCACCGCGGCGAGCGCGGCCGCGGTGTCGGCGGGTGTGCTCGCGGTCGTGAAGATGTAGGAGCGGGCGCGGTTCACGATGAGCGCGGCGAGCGCCTCCGACGCGACGACGAATCCACCGAGCGATCCGAGCGTCTTCGAGAGCGTGCCGACGCGCACCGCGTCGACGCCGTCGAATCCGGACGCCGGATACTCCGGGCCGAGAACTGCGTGGGCCTCGTCGAGCACGAGCAGCGCGCGGTGCCGCGCCACGACCGCCGCCAACCCGTCGAGATCCGCAATGTCGCCGTCCATCGAGAACACCGTGTCGGAGACGACGAGCGCGCGCGGTTGCTCCCGTCGAGCGAGCAACCGGTCGAGGTGTTCGACATCGCCGTGGCGATATACCGCGGTCGACGCGCGCGACAACCGACAACCGTCGATGATCGACGCGTGGTTGAGCTCGTCGGAGCAGACGAGCACATCGGGCGCACCGAGGGTCGTGAGCACGCCGAGGTTCGCGGCGAAACCGGTGGGGAAGAGCACCGCGCGATCCGCGCCCTTCCAATCCGCGAGCGCGCGCTCGAGCTCGTCGTGGATCGGCCGCGCGCCGACGATCAGTCGCGCCGATCCGGAACCCGCGCCCCACCGGTCGAGCGCCGTGTGCGCGGCGGCGACGACGTCGGGATGCTGCGTGAGTCCGAGGTAGTCGTTCGAAGCGAACGACACGACCGGCGCGCCCGCAGGCCCGATCGTTCCCGTCGGTCCACCGCCGTCGAAGGACCGTGGCTCGCGCCACTGGCCCGCGTCGCGGATCGCCGCGCCTTCACGCTCGGCCCACGCCGACCACGTGCTCATGCGGCTTCGATCTCCGGCGCTCGATCCGAACGGTTCGGCGTCGTACCCGTCGTGACCGCGCCTGCGGTCTGCGCCGGGCTGCTCACGCCGTCACCTCGTCGACGGCCGCGCCCACGGCGTCGACGATGCGGTGGATCTCGGGTGCGGTGATGGTCAACGGCGGGACCATGATCACGACGTCGCCGATCGGTCGCACGAGCACGCCGCGCGCCACGGTCGCCGCGGTCACGCGCCGGCCCCAGCGCAGGCCCGCATCGGGCGGCGCGAGCTCGACGCCGGCCATCAAGCCTCTGGCTCGCACCTCGCGCACGTGCGGGTGCGCGTCGAAGCGCGCGTGCAGGAGCGCCGCGAGCTGTTCGCCGCGCGCGACGACGTTCGTCAGCACGTCGTCCTTCTGCAGGATCTCGAGGTGCCGGCGCGCGACCGCGGCTGCGAGCGCGTTCCCGCCGTAGGAATGGCCGTGGTAGAAGGTCCGCTCGCCGAGATCGTCGCCGAGGAACGCGTCGTACACGCGCCGGTTCGCGACCGTCGCCGACATCGCCAGGTAACCACCGGTGATGCCCTTCGCGATGCAGAGCACGTCCGGTCGGAGCCCGCACTGCTCGGATGCGAACAACGTTCCGGTGCGCCCGAACCCGGTGGCGACCTCGTCGCACACGAGCAGCACGTCGTGCTCCGCGCACGCGGCGCCGAGCGCGCGCAGCCCGTCGGGGTCGCCGAGCAGGATGCCGGCCGCGCCCTGCACCATCGGCTCGACGACGACCGCCGCGAGCTGGTGCGCGTGCGCGGCGACGAGCTCGACCGCTCGCGTGAAGCACGCCGGATCGTCGAACGCGGGCGCGCGCAGCACCGCGAATCGCAGCGGGTCGTAGAGGTCGGTACCGAAGCCGCCCGCGCCGAGCGACAGCGAGCCGATCGTGTCGCCGTGGTACGCGCCGCCGAACACGAGATAGCGGGTGCGACCCGAGACGCCGATGTTCGCCCAGTACTGGAACGCGATCTTGAGTGCCTGCTCGACCGCGGCCGCGCCGTCGGACGCGAAGAGGAAGTGCGGATCGTCGACGGGCACCACCGGCGCGAGCGCCTCCGCGAGCTCGATGACCGCACGGTTGCCGTTTCCGAGCATCGTCGTGTGCGCGACCTTGTCGAGCTGCTCGCGGAGTGCGTCGTCGAGGTCGGGATGATGGTGGCCGAGCGTCGTCACCCAGACCGACGAGATCGCGTCGAGGTAGCGGCGGCCGTCGACGTCGATGAGCTCGTGGCCTTCGGCGCGGTCGACGACGATGGGGGAGTTGTCCGCGTACGCAGACATCTGCGTGAAGCCGTGCCACACGACCGCGGCGTCCCGAGCGATCCATTCTTCGGACGTGGTCACGAGCCGATCCTACGGAACAACGTGCCGCCCGATCCGGGTCAGAATGTCGGCGTGAGTCCCGAGGCCGCCGGCCCTGTCGCCGAGCCCGCCGACCCGCTGGGCGCGCGCCAGCGCCTGCTCGCCTCGACCTTCACGTGCGTCGCGCGCTTCGGGCTCGCGAAGACGACGATCGACGACGTCGTGAAGGAGTCGGGCGTGTCGCGCGCCACGATCTACCGGCAGTTCCCCGGTGGGCGCGACGAGCTGCTGCGCGAGACCGTCGGCTGGGAGATCGGCCGGTACTTCATCCGCCTCGCCGATCACGTGCAGGACGCGGCCGACCTAGCCGGCCTGCTCGAGGACGGTCTCGTGTTCGCGCGCCGCACGCTCCTCGAGCACGAGCTGTTGCAGAAGATCCTCGTGACCGAGCCGGAGCGTCTGCTCGGTCTGCTGAGCACCGAGGCGACGAAGACGCTGCCGTTCATCGCCGACTTCCTCTTGCCCTACCTCGCGCGTGAGCAGCGCGCGGGTCGACTGCGTGATGGTGTCGACCTCGATCGCGCGGCCGACTATCTCGCGCGCGCCGTGCTCTCGCTCATCGGCGCGCCGGGACGATTCGACCTCGAGGATCCCGCGCAGGTCGTGGCGCTCGTGCGACGCGAGCTGCTCGGTGGAATCCTGCGCGACTAGCTGAAGATGCGTTCGGTGAGCGTGTAGTAGTAGCTGCCCGTGTTCTTCGCGCTCGCGTCGCGCACGATGATGAGGTACGTGCCCGTCGTCGGCAGCAAGCAGCGCTCGTCGGTTGCGCTGTGGTCGCACCGACCGGACACGAAGTCGCCGCCGCTCGGCACGTACATGTCGAACGCGGGCGTCAACGAACCACTGGTCGTCTTCACGGTGAGGTGAGCACCGGTGTTGCCGGTGCCGGCGAAGAGGTAGCAGTTCTCGGCGCCCGGGAACGAGATCGTCGCCGGGTGCTGATCACCGTGGTTGCCGTACTGGACGGTCGTGCAGTTCTGCGGTGCCGCGAGGTCCTGCACGTAGATCGTGTAATTGCCGGTGGCCGTGCCGTTCACGTCGGACACGTACACGGTGTGCGTGCCGTCGCTCGAGAGGCGGCAGCTCTGCTCGGTGACCGTCGAGGTCGCGCAGAAGCTCGTGCCGTTGGGCTTGAACACCTCGGTGTTCGCGACGAGCGCGCCACTCGTCGTCGCGACCGTGACGCGCATGCGGTGACCGTGCACGCCGGTGAAGTGGTAGCAGTCGGTCTGGCCTGCGCTCGTGATCGAGGACTGCACGGCCTTGCCGAGCTTGAGCGTCGTGCAGCCGACGCTGCGGGTCAGCTGCGCGTACAACGCGAACGAACCGGCGTTGGGTCCGGCCGCGTCTTCGACGAAGAGCGTCTCGTTCCCGCCCGACAGCAGTCGGCAGTTCTGCTCGAGCGTCGCGTCCGGGCCGCACTGCGTGTTGCCCTTCGCGTTCAGCTCTTCGAGTTGCGGCACGAGCGAACCGCTCGTCGCGACCGCGCGCGTGACGAGATGCGAGCCCGCGGGTGCCTTGAAGGTGAAGCACGACATCGCGCCGGCGACGATCGTGCCCGTGTTCGGCGGGTTGGCGAAGCCGAGGCTCGCGCAGTTGACCGGTAGGTGCGTGAGCTGGATCTGCACCGTGTAGCTGCCGGTGTTCGCCGCCGCCTGGATCGCGATCGTTTGGAGGCCCTTCGACGAGGCCTTGCACGTCTGGTCCGCGTTGGTCGAAGGGCCGCAGATCGCGCCGCCGCTCGGGCCGTCGACCGCGGTGCTCGGAACGAGCCCGCCGCCGGTGCCGACGACACGGACGCGCATCGCCTGACCCTTCTTGGCGAAGTACTGGTAGCAGTCGACCTGACCGGCCGACGCGATCGAGCCGGCCGTCGGCGGGTCGCCGAGCCCGATGAACGCAGTGTTCGTACAGCTCGTCGCGGCTGCCGCGGCGCCTGCCGAGGCGACGACGACCGCCGGCGCCAGCGCGATCACGGCGCCCAGCGCCATCGCGACGATCCGGAATCGCACCCGCGGCGTCATGCTCACACCCGCCATCTGACCGTGCCCCCTGCCCGCGAACCGCTGTGGCCCCGCCACTGTACGTCGCAGGAGTCGACGCCAGCAACGGTCACGAAAGGTCTCGCCCCGGCCGAGAACTGTGACGCGTGACACAATGTGTCACATGACAAACCAGACCTGCGGGACGAGAATGAGGGCATGGCGCAGCACCTCTCGATCCCGGCTCTGGCGAAACGTGTGACCGACGAATCATCGGCCTACCAGTTCTTGGAAGAGCTTCGGTGGGGCGACTCGCCGGTGTGCCCTCACTGTGATTCGACGGTGGTTGTGTTCCTCACGCCTCGCAGTGGGACCGGGACGCGCGCCACGCGGACCGGCGCGCAGTCGCCGCGGCGAGTCTGGAAGTGCAAGAACCGCGAGTGCCGCAAGCAGTTCTCGGCGCTCACCGGGACGATCTTCCACGGTTCCAAGATCCCGGTTCGGTCGTGGCTGTTCGTGCTGTTCGAGATGTGCGCCAGCAAGAACGGCGTCTCGGCCCGTGAGGTGCAGCGCAAGTACGACCTGACGCCGAAGTCGGCGTGGTTCATGACCATGCGGATTCGTGAGGCCATGAAGCGCAACCCCACTGCGACGCGCATGGTTGGCACGATCGAAGCCGACGAGGCCTACATCGGCGGCAAGGCCCGCGCTGCTCGCGGCACGCTCAGCAAGGACGCGAGGCCGTCGCCGCGCATCAAGCCCGAGAAGACTCCGGTGCTGACGTTGGTGAACCGTGAGACGGGCGAAGCGCGGACCCGAGTCATGGCGCGCGTCACCAGCGACAACCTCTACTCCGCGATCAACCACCAGGTGAACCCGGACGGCTCGCGGCTCATGACCGACGAGTCCAAGCTCTACGACAACATCGGGAACCAGTTCACTGGCGGGCACGACGCGGTGTGGCACGCGGGCGGTGAGTACGTCCGCGGTGACGTGACCAGCAACCGCGCGGAGAACTACTTCTCGCAACTGAAGCGGTCGCTTGATGGAACGCACCACCGGATCAGCGCGGAACACCTGGACCGCTACCTGGCCGAGTTCGACTTCCGATTCAGCACGCGGAAGCTGGGTAGTGGCTCAGTTTGATCAAACTGAGCCACTACCGGAAGCTGAGCGACACTCAGCGGATGAACCGGCTCATGGGCCAGACCGCGGGCCGGCGACTGAGCTACCGGCCGCTCACCGGACGGTAGACACCGACGCGACGCGCGGGAAGACTGCCGCTTCATGTCAGATGACGACGCGATCGTTTCTGTCGGCGTTGGTCTCGCCACGCGAGGCCGCAAATCCCGCTCCAGGCGAGTGGAAAACCGAGTGCGGGGATCGCAGCCGCGCCCGGTAGTCCGCCGCCAGCCGTGTACGGCCCGAAGAACAATCCGATCGCCAATCCGACCGGCGCGCTGAGCGCGACGCCCAAGAGCCAGGCGCGCCTCAGATCTCGCGCTGACCATGAGCCGAGCATGAGCGACAAGCCGGGCTCGGCGGTGTCCCGGTCGTTGGAATCGTCGGCGCTCATTCCCACGGCCCAATTATCGGGCCTGACGGCTCGTGACCTGAGCGTCAGTCGAGCAGCTCCTCTGGAAGACGGACCACGGAGCCTTCGCGAGACCCGCACCCCCCAGGGGCCTACGCTCGGGCCGTGGACCCCAAGCGCGACATGGACGAACGGGTCAACAGCGAAGCCGACCCCATCGACTTGATCCGCGCGTTCCTGCACATGGCACCGCGCGACGAGTCGGACGACTGCGACGACGAAGACGGCGGCGAGGTAAACATCGAGCCCGCCTAACCATCCCGACACTGCGAGCAGTCGGCGCGTTGATAGAGCACCCGATCGCGGGCGCGCTCAAGCACTGTTGAGGCGTCCGCAGCGGCTTCGAAGAGCTCGGAAAGGGCGGCTCGCCAAGCGGTCACGCCGTGACCTTCGGTCATCTCCGTGAACGCCTGGTCTAGTTTCGCCTTGATCGCTTCAAACTGATCGTCAGTGAGCGCGCCGTCGGAAAGCGGAACATGCGCCGTTCCTCGCGTAGATCCGCACCCATGTCGCGGCTCGGATGCCACCAGCGCGGGAGCGCGTCCTCGCGCTCCCGACCGCTCTCGGCGAAGATGGCCTTCTTCGCGCTGGCGAGTAGGACATTTCGCAGATCGGCCGCGTGCAGCGGCGGCTGATCGAGCCCGTGGACGACGATCGCGTCGTCGAAGTTCTTCGTCCATACGTCCTCAGCGATTTTCTCCCGAGCCGAAGCGTCCCGGTAAGCCTTGATTTCTTCGGCGCAGTCAGCGAAGTGGGCTTCGAACGCTTCGCGCAGTACGAAGCGATCCGGTTCCCCATAGCGCGGTACGGCGCCGCGCTCGATCGAGGCCTTCAGTGTGTCGACGCTCGCACGGAGGTTCGTTTCGTGCAGGTCGTGAACCGGGCGCTTGTCGAGTCGCTCATGAAGTGACTGCACGGTCGCTGCATGGCTGGCCACAACCTCGTCATGCTTGGTCTTCAGGTAGTCGTGCCGTTCCTTCAAGTCGTCGTGAGCGACGTGTTCCTCACGCCACGCGCGGAACTGAGCGACGAACAGTCCGAGCACGAGTAGCGCCGCGATCGCCCACCACGGCCATCGCTTGACGACGCCAACAGCGTTCAGCCCGAAGGCGAGGCCAAGGCCTGTACCCCAGGTCACTAGGACCGAGGTCCAGTGTCGCCGTACCGCCGTCCAGTAAAGCGACACCTTGGAGCCCACGAACAGAGCGTACTCATCCGTGGTTTGTCAAGTCACACGTTGTGACGCGTGACACAACGAGTCACTTGCCAAACCCATGGGTGTGGCATATACTTGGTTCATGGCCCAGCGCACCTCAATCCCCGCCCTTCAGAAGCGCCTCACCAGCGAGGCCGCTGCGTACGAATACATGGAGGAGCTGCGGTGGCCGAAGGGCCCCGTCTGCCCGCACTGCCAGTCCACGGCGAAGCACTACTTCCTGACGCCGAAGGCTGAGGCGGGGCGCACCACCCGACGCGGGAAGGTCAGCGAACGGCGGGTCTGGAAGTGCAAGGCGTGCCGTCGCCAGTTCACGGTCACGGTCGGGACGATCTTCCACGGGTCCAAGATCCCGCTCACCACTTGGCTGTTCGTGGTCTTCGAGATCGTGTCGTCCAAGAACGGCGTCGCCGCGCGAGAGATTCAGCGCAAGTACGACCTCATGCCCAAGACGGCCTGGTTCATGATGCACCGCATCCGCGAGGCGATGAAGCGCGACCCGAAGGGCGTCGCGATGATGGTCGGCACGATCGAAGCCGACGAGGCCTACATCGGCGGCAAGTCGCGTGCGATCCGCGGAACGCTCAGCCCGGACGCGAAGCCGTCCAAGCGCATCATCCCCGAGAAGACTCCGGTGCTGACACTCGTCAACCGCGAGACGGGCGAGGCGCGGTCGAAGGTCATGGCGAAGATCACCAGCGAAAACCTCTACAACGCGATCGCGCGCCAAGTCGACGTACGCGACTCGCGACTCATGACCGACGAGTCGAACCGCTACAACTTCATCGGCAACCAGTTCGGCGGCGGACACGACGCCGTGTACCACGCTGGCGGCGAGTACGTCCGTGGCGACATCACCAGCAACCGCGCCGAGAACTACTTTTCGCAGCTGAAGCGGTCGCTCGACGGAACGCACCACCGGATCAGCGCGGAGCACCTCGACCGCTACCTCGCGGAGTTCGACTTCCGGTTCTCCACTCGGAAGCTCAGCGATACTCAGCGCATGGCGCGGCTCATGGGCCAGACGGGCCGGCGACTCTCTTACCGGCCGCTCATCAACGGCCGATAGGAAGCCGTGATCGGCATTCTCGTCGGCGCCGCGCTGATAGCCCTCGTGGTAGCGCGCTCCCTCGCGGCACCCAAAGAGCGGCGGGGCGTCGAATTCCGGGTCGGCCTGCCAATGGTCCTGGTCGGCGGAACGCTCATCGCTGCGCAGATCAACGAGGACCTCACCGCCGTACTGTTTCTGTGCGCACTCGTTGCTGCGATGGTGAACGCGGTCGTCTCGGATCGGCGGCGGCGACGACGCTCGTCCAGTGGGGCGTAGCCTTGAAGCCGTGGATCCCAAGCAAGACATCAACGAGACGATCAACATCGAAGGCGATCCCGAAGACGTGATGCGCGTGCTGCTCGGCGTCGGCGACGACTCCGAAGACGACAGCGACGGCGGCGAGTAGCTCACGCTTCCTCATCAGGCTCGGCTAGCCCCAGCTCTAGCCGTCCGATCGCTCTATCGCACTCTTGCTTGAACGCGATGGCGCGGATCGCGGGCATCCGGCTCTGGCTATCTGACCGGCCGTCCAGCAGCTTGATTGTGCTGCGGAAGCTGTCGAGGAATCTCATTCCGACAGGCGCGCAGTCACGGACTTCCTTCTCCAGCGCTTCGTAAAGCCGGTCGGGTGCGGTCGGAGTCAGGTTGGCCGTCCCTGACATCTTGTCGAAGTTCTCACGGAACACACGCAGGCGCGCTAGGAGCGCGCTCACGTCTCGACGCCAGTCCTCGTCTTGCTCGGGCCACTGTCCATCGGCAAGTCGGACCTGACGGTTGCCCAGGAGCGTGAGCCGTAACTCGATCGGTACGTCGAGTGGCCGATGCCTGCGCGAGGTGAAGCGCACAGAAAGTCGCTTGACCTCTCCGGGCACCAACCGACGTTCGGGAATCGGAAGCCAGGCGTGCCCCAGCTCCTTCGATTTCGACCCTGACGCGATCGCATCCCAATGCACGTCGTCTCGCAAATCAAGGTCGTCGACCCAACTGGCGCTGAACCAGTCCGTATGGCCGTCGTTGGTGACCTGAAAGGCGCATACGCCCAGGACATTCCAAGGCGTGAAGCTCAGTTCGACCTGATCGTCCGGCGGTTGGCGAGTGACGCTCGCCTGGTCGTCGCTGTAAATCTGATACGCCCCGATCGAGAAGCACGCGACGAGCAGCACGAAGGCCAGGCCCGCGAGCGTGAGTGTTCCGCTGAGCAGGTGGTGCCCTCCGTGGCTAATCACCACTGGGGGCGCCAAGACAATTCCGACAAGAAACAGCAGCAGGAGCACCCTGCCCATGCCATCGAGAACCTGGGCGAGCCACGACCAGCCGGTCCGCACCGATCTACCTACGAACCGTGCCCAACCCACGCCGGAGTAGGGTAGCCGGGTTGGGTGTGGCAAGTGACTCGTTGTGACGCGTGACACATTGACGGTGAGACGAAACGAGGCTTACCGTCTCAGAGAGTTGGCCGCAGCTGCGGCCGGCCTGGGCTCGGAGGATTGCCGCCCGTGCAGGAACCGCTGGTCGCCGTGCCGCCGATCGAACCGGTCGGGCTGGACGGCGCCGCGGGGCCGGCCGCGACCCGCTTGGTCGACGCCGCCCTGGCCTGTATCGCGCGCGTCGGCGTCTCCAAGAGCACGCTCGACGACGTCGCCCGCGAGGCCGGCGTCTCTCGCGCCACCCTCTACCGGTACTTCCCCGGCAAGCCCGCGCTGCTCGGCGCGGTCGTCGCACGTGAAGCCGCGACGCTCTCGGCCGCGCTCGACCACGCGGCCGCATCGGCAACGACGCTGTCCGATGCGGTCGTCGCAATGGTGCTCGAAGCGCAACGCTGGCTCACCGCCCACGACGCACTGAACTTCGTCCTGCTCGCGGAGCCCGAGCTGCTGTTGCCCCACCTCGCGTTCGACGGCGCCGACCGCGTCCTCGACGCCGGTGCGCGGGTCGTCGCACCCGCGCTCGCGCGCTTCCTCGACTCCGACGACGCCGCGCGCGCGGCCGAATGGCTGGCGCGCATCCTCCTCTCGTATCTCTGTAGCCCGACCGACACCGTCGAGCTGTCCGATCCCAACTCCGTCCGCGCGCTCGTCGACGACTTCGTCGTCCCCGGGCTCACCACCGTCTCGTCCCAGGGAGTGACACCATGAGCGACTTCACCGATCTGATCGGCCGCGAGGACATCAACGATCTCGAGGCGATCCTTTCGATCACCAACGAGGACGTCGACGCCGTCGTCCACGAGGTGACCTCCTCTCCCGAGACGATCTTCACGTGGGACTACGAGCGCAGCCGTCCCGCACTCGTGAAGCTCTACGAGAAGGCGAAGACGTCGCAGTGGAACGGCGAGACCGACCTGCCGTGGGACACCGACGTCGACCAGGAGAAGGTCGTCCTCGCCAACGCGACCGCGCAGGCGGGGGCCGACGGCATGTTCGGCGCCGGCCTCGACCTGAGCGGCACGCCGTTCGCGAAGTGGGGCGACAAGGAGTGGATCGAGTTCGGCGTCGAGTCGCAGAACTGGACGCTTTCGCAGTTCATGCACGGCGAGCAGGGCGCGCTGATCTGCACCGCGCGCGTCGTCGAGACCGTGCCGTGGATCGACGCCAAGTACTACGGCGCGACGCAGGTGATGGACGAGGCCCGTCACGTCGAGGTGTTCGCGAAGTACCTCGACACGAAGCTGTCGGGTCACTACCCGATCAACGCGCACTTGCGGATGCTGCTCGACGACATCATTCGCGACCCGCGCTGGGACATGACGTACCTCGGCATGCAGATCATGGTCGAGGGCCTCGCGCTCGCAGCCTTCGGTTTCATGCACCAGATGACGACCGAGCCGTTGCTGAAGAAGCTGCTCCGCTACGTGATGAGCGACGAAGCGCGCCACGTCGCGTTCGGCGTGCTCTCGCTGAAGGAGTACTACGCGGGCCTCGGGGCGAGCGAGATCCGTGAGCGCCAGGAGTTCGCGTTCGAGGCCGCGGTGCGCATGCGCGACCGGTTCCTCCAGCAGGAGGTGTGGGACCGCATGGGCGTCGACGTGAAGATGGCGACGAAGCTCGTGATGCAGGCGCCCGACCGTGCGGTGTTCCAGTCGTTGCTCTTCTCGAAGATCGTGCCGAACTGCAAGAAGCTCGGTCTGCTCGACGCCGGCGACGGCTGGCTGCGCGAGCGCTTCACCGAGCTCGGCGTCATCCAGTTCGAGGACTGGACCGACACCGGTGAGGAGTACGCCATGCTCGACGAGGTCGCGAAGGACCGCGCCGTCGCCTGATCCTCCGCAGGCGACCGCTCGACGCGACGCGCGCCCGTCAGCCGGGCGCGCGTCGTCGCGTTCACGCGGCGTTCGGGCGCGTCAGTCGCCGCGCAGCTGGGCGCGCATCTCCGCGAGGATCGGGTTGACGGCCGCGGCATCGATGCCGAGCCACGCGCACGCGGGGCCGACGTCGTCGAACGCGATGAGCCGCATGCCGGACTGGCGGTTGCCGCGCTCGAACTCGCGGGCTTCGTCGAAGTGCATTCCGGCGATCGCGGCGCTCTTCATGCCGACGAGCTGCTTCGCGTGCGCCTGGTTGATCTCGTAGACCTCCTGGCGGTGCTCGGCCGTGAGCAGGTGCGAGTCCGCGGTGCGGAGATCAGTGAGGCTCAGGCGCCCCGCCGGCCACGCGGGATCCGCAAAGAGCTCGCGTACCTCCTGGATCCATTCCTCGCCGGTGATCACTCCGTCGAACACCGTCACGGTCAGCCCCAAGACCGGATCGAGGCGGTACGCGATTCCCATCCATGCTCCCCATCTCGCGCCCGCGAGCACATCATGGCATCGCCTCGCGGCGCGACCACGCGTTTCTCGTGCGGCAGGAGGAGGTGTGTCGTGCGCGGTAGCGTCAACGTTCAATGAGCGATCCTGCCGTCCGCATCGTCTTCCTCGGCGGTTTGGGTGAGATCGGGCGCAACTGCCTGTGTCTCGAGGTCGAGGATCGCATCCTGCTCGTCGACTGCGGCTTGATGTTCCCCGACGAGAACATGCCGGGTGTTGACCTCGTGTTGCCCGACTTCTCGTACGTGCGTGACAACGCGGACCGCGTCGAAGGCGTCTTCATCACGCACGCGCACGAGGACCACGCCGGCGGGCTCGCGTTCTTGCTGCGCGACATGGAGCTCACGATCTACGGATCGCAGCTGTCGCTCGCGATGGCGCGCAATCGCATCGAGGAATCGGGGCTGATCGACCGCGCGACGTTCGTGCCCGTCTTCGACGGCGAGCGCCGGTCGATCGGGCCGTTCGACTGCCAGTTCGTGCCCGTCACGCACTCGGTTCCGCACGGCTTCGCGACGGCGTTCTTCACGCCCGTAGGGACGATCGTGCACACCGGCGACTTCAAGCTCGACCTCACGCCGGTCGACGGCCGGCACACGAACCTGGCGTTGCTCGGTGAGATCGCGCGCCGCAACGGCGGCGTGCGGCTCCTGCTGTCGGACTCGACGAACGCGGAGCGCCCGGGCTTCACCGCGTCGGAGTCGACCGTCGGCGAGGCGATGCGCGCGCTCGTGCGCGAGCACGCGGACCGTCGTCTGATCGTCGCCTGCTTTGCGTCGCACCTGCACCGGATCGAGCAGGTCGCGAACGCGGCGATCGGGGGTGGACGCAAGCTTGCGTTCCTCGGCCGCTCGATGGTGCACAACGTCGCGATGGCGCGTGAGCTCGGGCTGCTCGACGTGCCCGCGCACGCGATCGTCGACATCGAGGAGACGAGCCGCTACGCGCCGGGCGAGCTGTGCATCATCTGCACGGGCTCGCAGGGCGAGCCGATGAGCGCGCTGTCGTTGATGGCGGCGCACGAGCACAAGTACGTGAAGGTCTCCGACGACGACGTCGTCGTGCTCTCGGCCCACGCGATTCCGGGCAACGAGGCGAACGTCTCGCGTGTGATCGACGCGCTGCACCGCGCGGGCGCCGACGTCGTGCACGACGGCAACGCGCGCGTCCACGTGTCGGGCCACGCCTCGCAGGAAGAGCTGAAGTTCGTGCTCAGCCTGCTGTCGCCCGAGTGGTTCGTGCCCGTCCATGGCGAGTACCGGCACCTCGTGCACCACGCGCGTCTCGCGCGCGCGGTCGGCGTGCGGCCCGAGCGCGTGCTGATCTGCGAGGACGGCGACCTCGTGACGCTCGGGCCGAGCGGTGTCGACGTCGAACGGCGCGCGGTTCCCGCGGGCTACTCCTACGTCGACGGCATCGTCGGCGACGTCGGTCACGGGGTACTGCGCGATCGGCGCGCGCTGTCGGAGGAAGGCGTCGTCGTCGTCATCGTCACGGTCGACGCGCAGACCGGCAAGGTGCTGACCGGTCCCGAGATCGTCACGCGCGGCTGGGTGTACGCGCCCGAGGCCGAAGAGCTGCTCGAAGAGGCGAAGCAGGTCGTCGCCGACGCGCTGAACGAGCTCGATCCCGAAGCGCCGAAAGACTTCGAGACCGTGCGCCGCCACGCGCGCAAGTCGCTCGGTCGCTTCATCGCGGAGCGCACGCGGCGGCGGCCGATCGTCATCCCGGTGGTGATGGAGGCCTGAGCGCGTGAGTGGCGGGGGATCCGAATACACGATCGACCTCGTCGGGCGTACCGCGCTCGTCACCGGGGGCGGCAACGGCGTGGGCGCGGAGATCGTGTCGGCGTTCGTGCGCGCGGGCGCGTCGGTGTGGGTCAACGACATCTACGAAGAGCGCGCGCTCGCGGTCGCGGAGGCTGCGAAAGGGCCAGGGAGCGCGCGCCCCGTGAAGGCCGACGTCACGAGCCCGGTCAAGGTGCTGCGCATGCGCGAGGAGACGGGTCCCGTCGACATCCTCGTCAACAACGCGGGCATCCCCACAAGCGGTTTCGCGCTGAAGAAGTTCATCGAGACCAGTCCCGACGACTGGGAGACCGACATGCGCCTCAACCTCGGCGCGGTGTTGCACGTCACCCACGCGTACGTCGGCGACATGGCGCGCAACGGTTGGGGTCGCGTCGTCACGATCGTGTCCGACGCGGGGCGGCGCGGCGAGCGCATGCAGGTGATCTACGGATCCGCGAAGGCCGGCGCGATGGGCTTCAGTCGCGGGCTCGCCGCGGAGGTCGGCGCGTCGGGAGTGACGGTCAACTGCGTCGCGCTCGGCGCGATGAAGACCGGTCCGCTCGCGGCCGCGCTCGAGTCGCAGCCCGATCTCGAGGCCCGTCTCGCGCGGCCGTACCTCGTGCCGCGCGTCGGCGACCCGGGCGATCCGACCGCGCTCGTCACGCTCCTGTGTAGCGACGCGGCCTCGTGGATCACCGGGCACGTCTATCCGGTCGACGGGGGCTACGTCCCGACGTTGTAGCGGCACGCCCGCGCGACCTCGCCGACTCCCATCCCGCGTCTCGGAGCGGCGACAGTCCGCGGGCCGGGTTTCCCGGCCCGCAGCGAGCGCGACGAGAAAGCACTGTTGTCCATGTGGCCGGTGTTACGGTGCTCGGATGGCCACGACGACCACTCGTCGGCCGGCGTCCAGCCGCCGCGCCCCGGCCAAGCGGGGGCGGGGACGGGGGCGGACGGCCCGCCGGAAGCTGCGGCGCGAGCCGCGCTTCGCGGCCTTGCGTGAGGCGCTCTCGACCCAGCTCGAGAGCCACAAGAGTGACGCGCTCGCGGTCGCGCTCGCGGCCGTGGGGATCCTCTGCGGGCTCGCGATCTGCTTCCACTTCGCGGGGCCCTTCGGCCGCGCGCTCGACACCGGCGCGGGCGCGGTGCTCGGCGACGGTCGCTTCCTCCTTCCGATCGCGTTGATCGGCGGCGCGGCCGCGCTGGTCGCGCGCTCGTACGTCGACGAGGACGACGAGGAGCCCGAGCGGCGCGGCGTGCGCGTCGGTATCGGTCTCGTCGCGGTGGTGCTCGCGGCGGTCGGCGTGCTCGACCTGCTCGCGGGTCGTCCCGACTCGCAGAGCTTCACGCGCCTGCGTCATGCCGGGGGCGTGTTGGGCGCGCTCGTCGCCGGTCCGCTCGCAGCCGCGCTCGGACCCTTCGGCGCGGGTGTCGTGCTCGTCGCGTTGTTCGTGTTCGGCTTCCTGCTCGTCGCACACATCGGACTGCGCGACGCGCTCGGCGGCGTCGCCGCGCTCGGCCGTCTGGCGCGCTCCGGATTCAAGGAGCTGTTCGAGCTCACGCAGCGCGAAGACGTGACCGTCGACGAAGACGGCGATGCCGCGGTCGCGTCCGTCGGTTCGGACGCTTCGCTCGAAGCGCCCGCGCATTTGAGCCCTGCTCCGTTCGTCCAGTCGGCCGCGAACAAGCGCGCCGTGCTCTTCGACCAGTCGCTCCTCGAGGACGAAGAAGAGGAAGAGGACGAAGAAGAGGAAGAAGACGAGGAGTACGAGCTCGACGAGGAAGCCGAAGAGGACGAGGAATACGAGGACGAAGACGAGGAGTACGAAGAAGAGGAAGAAGAAGAGGACGAGGACGAGGAGGAAGAGGAGGAAGCCGAGGTCGACCTCCGGCCCGTCGCGCGCCGCGAGAAGCGCGTGTGGAAGCTTCCGCCCGCCAACATCCTCAAGCGGGGCTCCGGCAAGCAGATCGACTCCCGCCTCATCGATGCCGGCGGCGAGATCCTCGAAGCGACGATGCACGAGTTCGGTGTCGACGCGCGCCTCATCGGCGCGACCGTCGGGCCGACCGTCACCCGCTACGAGCTCGAGCTCGCGCCCGGTGTGAAGGTCAGCCGCGTCACCGGTCTCAGCAAGGAGATCGCGTACGCGATGGCGAGTCAGGACGTGCGGATCCTGGCTCCGATCCCGGGCCGCAGCGCGATCGGCGTCGAGGTGCCGAACCGCATGCGCCCGGTGGTGACGCTCGGCGACATCCTCGCGACCGACGAGGCGAAGCGTGCGGTGCACCCCCTCGAGGTCGGGATGGGTCGCGACATCGCGGGCAAGTCGGTGCTCGCGAACCTCGCGACGTTCCCGCACGTGCTGATCGCCGGCGCGACCGGCGCGGGCAAGTCGAGCTGCATCAACAGCATCGTCACGTCGATCCTGATGCGAGCGACACCCGATCAGGTGCGCCTCATCCTCGTCGACCCGAAGCGCGTCGAGCTCGGTCAGTACAACGGCCTGCCGCACCTGCTCACCGAGGTCGTCGTCAAGCCCAAGCTCGCGGCGAACGCGCTCGAGTGGGCGGTGCGCGAGATGGACATGCGCTACGACCTCCTCGCCGAGGTCGGTGTGCGCGACATCACCGGCTACAACTCGATGTTCGATCGCGGTGAGCTGCCGACCGAGGAAGATCCCGACCCGCTCGATGGCGAGAAGACCTACGAGCGGTTGCCGTTCATCCTCATCGTCGTCGACGAGCTCAACGACCTCATGATGGTCGCGGCGCGCGACGTCGAGCAGAGCATCTGCCGCATCGCGCAGATGGCGCGCGCCGTCGGCATCCACCTCGTGATCGCGACGCAGCGGCCGTCGGTCGACGTGATCACCGGCGTGATCAAGGCGAACATTCCGAGCCGCCTCGCGTTCGCAGTGAGCAGCCTCGCCGACTCGCGCGTCATCCTCGACCAGCCCGGCGCCGAGAAGCTCGTCGGCAAGGGCGACATGCTGCTGCTCGCGGCGTCGTCGAGCCGGACCGAGCGGATTCAAGGGTCCTGGGTCGACGAGGAATGCGTGCGCAAGGTCGTCGCCCACTGGCGGCGCCAGGCGACCGACGGCGACTACATCGACGGCGTGCAGGGTGCGGAGGGTGGCAGCACCTCGCGTGCGGACGCGGTCGACGACGAGGGCGACGAGCTGCTCGACGAGGCGATGGAGCTCGTCGTCACCAGCGGTCTCGGCTCGACGAGCATGCTGCAGCGCAAGCTGCGCGTCGGCTTCGCGCGCGCGGGTCGGATCATGGACCTGCTCGAGCGGCGCGGCATCGTCGGCCCGTCGGAAGGGTCGAAGGCGCGCTCGGTGCTCATGACGGCGGACGAGCTCGAAGAGATGAAATCGCGCGTTTGATCGGGTTGTGCAGCACGGGCACGCTCGTGTGCGCGTGATCTGGTTCGAGGTCGGCCACACGCTCGAGGCCGTCGAAGCACCAACGCAGCCACGCGGTCGACTCGACGTCCCAGTCGTCGAGCATCACCGATCCGCACGGCACGCCTTGCGCGCGGATCAGACCTTCGACGCCGAGATGGATGCCGTCGTACGCCTGCGCGATTGCGTCCCAATCGGCGAACTCACTGCGGAGCCACGCGTAGTCCTGAGCGCTCGTGATCTCGAAGACGCGTGCGGCGGGACTCGGCGTCAGTCGCCATACGGATTGCGTCTCCGTCGGCGGGGGCCCGTCGGCACCCTCGCGCAACCGCGGCCACCACGCGCTCGTGCCATCGTCGAGCGCGGACGACGTCCAGATCTCGTTCGGAGGTTTGTCGTAGTGGCGCGGTGACGGGTTGGCCGGTTGCGGGATCGCATCCGGCGCGCCGATCCAGAGCTGCGCTCGGTCGAGCGCACGCGACGACCACCAGCGCGCGGCCTCACTCGAGAGCACCGCGTCGGACAACGCGGTGACGACCTCGAGCGTGGTGACCTCGTCCCACGGGAAGCCGCGCGCCGGTGGGTCACGGAACTTGGCCGACGACGCTTCGGCGGCGCCGGCCGTGACGCACTCGTAGAGAGCGGTCTCGGTGATCGCGTCGATCGCCGCCGTCGTGACCCCGCGTTCGACGAGCGCATCCAGGACGTAGTTGCCGACCGGCGTCGACAGGAGCGAGTCGATCGTCACGAG